>JAJXWC010000199.1 GCA_021781855.1 Bacillota bacterium
TGTGTTAATTGTTGTAAGTGAAGCCACGTAGGGTGCAAGTCCAAGGCAAGCTATCGCATAGCGACTATCAATCCCACCTTTAGAATGAGCGATGATATTAACTTTTTGGGCACCTGTTTTTGCAAGGATTTCTAAAATTTTTTCCCTAAGCTGCTCTGCCGACGTTTCTACAGGTAGGGAAGATTCATGTTCGCCATAAAAAACCTGTGCACCATTTGCCTCTAATTCCGCTGGAATCCGTCCCCAGTAATTGAAAATCTCCCAATCACGAAAGAAAATACCGTGAACCATGACCAAAGGATATTTAGTTTGACAAATGTTCTGTTGTTCACGTGATTGATTAAGTAAAACTTTGTCGCGGTCAAAAATAAGTTCACTCTTGATTTTTTCTGCTGCCACCAGAGAAAAAATACTATTCACAAAGGGCATCCACCAAAATGAGAGCAATAAGATACGAAAAAACAGACTCATTTGGCGCGAAACTGCAAAGCTACGGATTAGTCCATTAATCACTAAAAGATAGCCTGTTAAAAGGCTGAGAATGAGAGTAGTCAGAAAGATTATCCAATGAACAGGATAAAATGTGAGAAGTCCGATATAAATAAGCGTTTGCACAAGAAAAAGTAAACCCGCAGAAAATAAAATATCATAACAAGCACCCAGCTTTGTAAGTTTTTCGGATACTTGTTTATGCGTGAGCGGATTGAGATTGTAGAAAAGATAAAATACCGTTAAAAAGAAAGAGAGTAGGATTTTAACATACAGAGCTGCACTAATTTTGGACAATATCAATATTTGATTTGCTGCTAAAATCAGCATCAGACAAAAGAATGTTTTCTTGATTGTTTTCATCATTTTACTATACCAAAATTTAAGCAAAAAATCCCTGATAAACAGGGATTCGTTTTATTTAATTCGTTCCAGATAGTCTTGATAAGATTCTGTTTCCATGATGTCTTTTGCATTGTGTACGCGTGCAGATGTCGGCGGTTTGACCCCTTCAAGCGAGTATTTCCAGCCCAACTCGCGCCATTTAAATTCTCCCATTGTATGATAAGGCAAAATTTCAAATTTTAGAACATTTTTGAGCGTTTTGACAAATTCTCCCAATTTGACTAAATCTTCGTCATAATCTGTTTCGCTAGGCACGAGGACATGACGAATCCACATTGCTTTGCCTTTGTCAGACAAATACTGTGCAAATTGAAGAATATTATCCACTTTATTTGCAGTTAATTCTTTGTGGCGCTCTGGATTGATTTCTTTGAGGTCGAGTAAAACCAAATCAGTCACATCAAGCAATTCATCAATATGTGCGGTAACATAAGGGTCAGTCTGATAAGGCTGACCAGCCGTATCAAGTGTTGTATGAATACCCAATTCATGCGCATATTTGAACAGCGCCGTCACAAAATCAATCTGCAAAAGGGCTTCTCCACCTGAAACGGTGATGCCTCCTTTTTGTCCCCAAAAACCGCGAAAACGTAGCGCTTCATTCATCACATCTTCAACTGTGCGTTCCTCAGCCTTATCTGAAGTTAGCGCCCACGTATCAGGATTGTGGCAATATTTACAGCGCATCCGACAGCCTTGTACGAATACAACGAAACGCACCCCTGGTCCATCAACTGTTCCGAAAGTTTCCGTTGAGTGAATCATTCCCACAACAGATTTATAATCTTCAACCATCTTTGTCTCCAAATCTATTTTACAACTCTGTCAAAAGAGCCAAAATATATCCAATTTATACTCTATATCATACTCTAAAATACGAATTTTATCAAATGAAGCAGAGACTTTTCAGATAGAGTTTTACTCTGGCTAAATTTAGGATACAACCGCGAAAGCACTAAGTTTCTAGGTCAGTCAAGCGAGATTCAGAGATAATTTGAGCAGCTCTATCAAAACAAAAAACCGTCAAAAATCTGACGGTTTTGCAAAGTCAATTATTTAACAACGGCAGTTGAAGTAATTACCTCAACAGCTTTTTTCACTGCAATATCATGTTTCAACATGTCAATTGGCAAAAGTTTTTCAACTTGTTCAACTGGCATATTGTATTGACCTGCGAGGTCTTCAATTTCAGCTTTGACTTCTTCGTCTGTCGTTTCAAAATTTTCAGCAGCAGCAATCGCTTCAACAACAAGATTTGTACGCACACGTTTGTCGGCATCAGCCTCATATTGTTTATGTAAATCATCTTCTGTAGTACCTGTGATTTGGAAGTACATCTCAGGTGAAATTCCTTGTTGTTGCATTCCACCAAGAAATTCGTTCATCGCACGATGCACTTCTTCGTGAATCATTTCTTCAGGGATTTCAACGATTTTAGCATTAGCAACAGCAGCATCAATTGCAGCAGTTTCTACGGCATCATCGTAAGCTTCAGACTTGCTTTCTTCCAATTCTTTACGGAATTTAGCTTTAAGTTCGTCCAAAGTTTCAACTTCTTCGTCAATATCTTTAGCAAGTTCATCATCAAGTTCTGGCACTTCTTTTGCCTTAACTTCATGAACAGTTGTAGCAAATACTGCAGCTTTGCCAGCCAAATCGGCAGCTTGATAATCTTCAGGGAAAGTCACTTTCACTTCAATTTCGTCACCAGCTTTAGCACCAACTAATTGTTCTTCAAAACCAGGAATAAATGAACCTGAACCAAGTTCAAGACTGTGATTGCTTCCTTTTCCGCCTTCAAATTCTTCACCGTCAACTGAACCGACAAAATCAATCACAACTGTGTCACCATTTACAGCGGCTTCTTCTTTAACTACGAGTTCAGCAAGAGTGTTTTGAGCTGATTTCAAACGATTTTCAACATCTTCATCAGAAACTTCTTTGTCAACATCAACTGAAACTTCAAGTTCCTTGTAATCGCCGAGTTCAACGTCTGGTTTTACAACAACATCAGCCGTTAATTCCCAATCTGTACCTTTTTCCATTGATTTTACATCAATTTTTGGCTGTGCAACAGGTTCGATACCCGCTTCTTTTACAGCAGCATCGTAAGCTTCTGGTAAAACAGCATTCAAACCTTCTTCGTAGAGCGCTTCTTCACCGTACATACGGTTAAACATTTGACGTGTGATTTTACCTTTACGAAAGCCAGGAACAGAAATATTGCCTTTTACTTTATTGAACGCTTTGTCAAGACCTTTTTTTACTGTTTCTTGGTCGATTGAAAATGTGAGTGTGCCGTTATTTACACCAGTTTTTTCAAAACTTGCAGTCATTTAATAGATTCTCCTTATTTTAGGGCAAGCCCTAGAATTTCATACTTTTTAAGAATATCATAAAAAAAGGGCTTTTTCAAGTCCTACCCTTGTTTTCCTACCTCAGAAAAAACAAAAGGCTCAAGCATCATTTATTCCTTTACCTAACTTTGAGCCTTTATTTTCGAAATCAATTTGGTTTCAGGCTTGATTTGTTACTTTACGACCTCGAAATCGAGAATTTTAGTGAGTTCTCCCCATTCATGAGTTTGCACAAAATCGACTATAAGTTGTTGAATATCAAGCTTTGTATCATCTAACACTTCTGCCAACTGATAATCCAGATATTCACCTCCTCCTGCAGCTCGATAATTATTTAATGCTACTGAAAATTCTTGGTCATCTTGGACCTCTTCTCCCAGATAGGTCAATCGTGTCACGCGCCTTCCGACAGGATTTGAAACATTT
>JAJXWC010000200.1 GCA_021781855.1 Bacillota bacterium
TACTGTTACTGCCCTCAACGGAAAGTCATTCAAATCTAGTCAGGACATGATGACTTACATTCAAGACCAGAAGATTGGAGATTCCGTTACCATTGAAGTGACGCGCATTGATGGAAGCAAGCACAGCTTCACAGGAAAATATGTCAAAATCAGCACTGGAAAAACAGGCATCGGTATCAGTCTAGTGGACCATACTGAAGTCGTCAGTACACCGAAAGTAACCGTAAATGCAGGAGATATTGGAGGTCCAAGTGCAGGCATGATGTTCACGCTCGAAATTTACAGCCAGCTCACCGGAAAAGACTTGCGCAATGGGCGTGAAATTGCAGGAACAGGTACGATTAATAGTGATGGCACCATCGGACAAATCGGCGGTGTGGACAAAAAAATCGCCACTGCTAGCAAAGAAGGCGCACAGGTCTTTCTCGTTCCCGACTCAGGTGACAAAAACCCCGACAATAACAATTATCTTGCTGCGAAAGCTGCTGCAAAAAAACTGAACACAAAGATGAAAATTGTACCAGTCAAGACGATTAATGATGCGTTGACCTATCTGGAAACAGGGAAAGTTGCGGATTAAGAATACAAAAAGCACTCGCAATAGATGGGTGCCTTTTTGAATTAGTTAATGAGTAACGGAAAGATACGAGCAACAAAAAGAATATTTTTTCATTAAATCAGAAAAAAGTAATCAGTCACTATTAAAGAAAATAAAAACCCGATTTGACAGATTTGTCAAATCGGGTTTAAACTAACAGTCACCTAATATCTTAAAGTTGGTCAAGCAATAATTGTTTGATTTCATCAATACGTGGCTGACGAGGATTAGCAGGAGTACATTGGTCGTCATAAACGAGGTCGGCAAGTTTGTCAAGTTCGCGTTCAAGATGCGCTTTTTCAACACCATTACCTGTCAATGTGATATCAATATTGATACTGTCTGTCAGCTTTTTAAGTTCAGCAATCAAAGCTGTAACAGCTTTTTCATCACTATCAGCTTTAGTTGCAAAGCCCATGAAACGTGAGATTTCAGCGTAATCTTCTTGTGCGCGATAAGTTTCATAACGTGGATAAGGTGTACGTTTTACGTTGCCCGTTACTGCATTGAACTTAATAACGTGTGGCATTGCAATCGCAATCGCAAGTCCATGAGGAAGACCAAATTCGCCACCTGTTTTGTGGGCAATCGAGTGGTTGATGCCAAGGAAAGCATTGGCGAACGCCATACCAGCAAGTGTTGCGGCATTGTGCATATTTTCGCGGGCTTTTTGACCTTCTTTAGTTGGATTACTTGGGTCGTAATTGTAAGAAGTTGTCAAGTTTTCAAAAATCAACTTGATAGCCTGTAGTGAAATAGGTTTCGTATAATCAGAACTCATAACAGAAACATAAGATTCAAGGGCATGGCTCATGGCATCAATACCAGACCAAGAAACCGTGCGTTTTGGAACAGTCATAACAAATTCAGGGTCAACAATCGCAACCTGTGGGGTCAACTGATAGTCGGCAAGGGGATATTTAACGTGTGTTTCGTCATCTGTGATAACTGCAAATGGTGTAACTTCAGAACCAGTACCAGAAGTGGTAGGAATGGCAACCATTTGGGCTTTATGTGGATGGTAGAACTTAATGATACGTTTGCGGATGTCAACGAATTTTTGAGCGAGTTCTTGGAAAAGTTCTTTAAGTGAAGCATCATCAGACAAATTCGCTTCGCCTCGAGCATCATATTCGTAAATCAAACGTCCAATCTTACCAGCGTCAAGTGCAGAGCCTCCGCCAAGACAAATGACTGTATCAGGCTCAAAATCTTTCATTTGACGGGCAATCGCAATCGCTTCAGATAAAGTTGGGTCAGGATGAACTGAACCGTAAATACTTGTTTCAACTTGAACAGGACGAACAGCAAGTTGTTCTAAAACTTTGTCAACAAAACCGAATTTCACCATACCAGGGTCGGCAACAATGAAGGCTTTGTGAACGTGTGGTAATTCTTGCAGATAGCTGATAGAATTTTTTTCGTAGTAGATTTCTTTTGGCAAACGAACCCATTGTGGGCGATTACGACGTTTTGCCACTGTTTTAATATTCAATAGATCATATGTGCTCAAATTATGTGAGAGCGAATTTTTCCCCCAAGAACCAGTACCAAGTGTGAGTGATGGACGCATTGCGTCAGTATAGATATCTCCGACACCACCAATTGAGTCAGGTTGGTTGACGAGAATACGTGAAGCTTCAACTTTAATACCAAATTCTTTAACAAATGGGTCGTCCATTGCTCCGATTTGAATGGCGGCATTGTGACCAGCTCCTTGATAGGCCAGAAGCGCGCGGACAATTTCAACACCTTCGTCGCGTGTTTTTGCTTTGTAAATTGAAAGCAATGGAGAAAGTTTTTCAGAAGAAAGTGCTTCGCCAATGTTTTTCTTATCCAATTCAAAGAGGATGACATCTTTATCTGCAGGAACTTTCACACCGGCTTGTTCTGCAATCCATTTACCTGAGCGTCCGGCTACAGGTCCAGTTACACCCCAGCCTTCGCCGCCGCGTTGTACAAATACGAAATCAGCGAGTGGTTTGTAATCCTTTTTAGGAAGAAGATAAGCACCTTGTTCTTGCATTTTTGCCATGAATTCATCATAGATTTCGCTGGCTACAACGGCAGAGTTTTCAGTGGCACAAATCATACCATTATCAAAGCGTTTTGAAAGCAGTAAGTCTTCAACTGCACGGTCGATGTTTGCTGTTGCATCAATATAAACAGCACCATTTCCTGCACCAACACCAAGCGAAGGATTACCAGATTTGAGTGCGGCATTAACCATGCCAGGACCACCTGTTGCGAGAATTGTTGCAATTCCGTGATTTTGGATAAGGGCAGTCGTCATGTCAAGACTAGGAACTTCAATCCATTGAATAAAGTTTTCGGGAGCACCAGCTTCAAGTGCAGCTTCGTAAACGATTTGAGCAGCATGTGAAGAACATTTTTGTGCTTGTGGATGGAAAGCAAAGACAATCGCGTTCCGTGTTTTCGCAGTTAAGAGCGATTTAAAAATCGCTGTTGAAGTGGGGTTTGTTGTTGGTACGATACCAGCCAAGACACCCAACGGGCTTGCGATTTCGACTGAACCAGCCACTTTGTTTTCACGAATGACACCAACTGTTTTGTCATCCTTGATTGCATGGAAAACAGATTCTGAAGCGAAGTGATTTTTTGTATCTTTGTCCTCAACCACACCACGTCCAGTTTCATTGACGGCTTCGTGAGCGAGTTCAAGGGAATGTTTACTTGCGGCAAGTGCCATTGCTGCAACGATTGTATCAACTTGCGCTTGTGTATAGCCTTCGAATTTGAGGACAGCTTCGTGAGCTTTTTCAACGAGCTTTCCCGTATAGTCAACGGCTTCTTGGAATTTTGCTGCTTTTTCTTCGGC
Source organism: Bacillota bacterium (assembly GCA_021781855.1). Classification (GTDB taxonomy): domain Bacteria; phylum Bacillota; class Bacilli; order Lactobacillales; family Streptococcaceae; genus Lactococcus. The sequence goes on from JAJXWC010000200.1 coordinate 3,438, forward strand.
AGTCAATTCTTTTTTTGGTGCTGCGGCAGCTTGTTTGGTTACCATAACTGTTTTTTCTCCTTTGTGATTTAATTCACTTTTGTCTACGTGAATAGTATAACAAACTTTTATAAAGTTGTCAATAGATTTTGTGA
>JAJXWC010000201.1 GCA_021781855.1 Bacillota bacterium
GTCTGCTGCATAGACAAACTCTGCCACCCGTGAATCTTTCTGCCACAATTTTTCCTGAACAGGTTCATAGCGATACAAAAGCGACTCGCCTGCATAAAAATCATTTGCCCAAGAAAGATATTCGCCCAAGGGATTTGTCCCCGGATAAGCATATAGTCCATAGATATGAAGCATGGTACGTGAAAGTCCGATATGGTCCCAATCGGCGAGCCTATCTGCACGCGCTTCTGCTGCTTTAAAGGCTGGATAAAGGTCTTCACCTGTTGCTTTATCGGTAATTTTTGTGAACATCCCAAAATGATTCAAACCACCTGCTTCAATCTCAAAAGTTGATTTGTCTCTTTCCAAGAATTCGCTGATTTGCGTAATCCCCATGTCAAGCCCGTGGCAAAGTCCAACAGCATGAATTTTTGTAAGTTTTGAAATTGCTTCAACCAATTTTGCTTCTGGGTTGGTAAAGTTAATCAACCAAGGTTGCGGACAGATTTCTTCCATTTTGTGCGCAATATGTAGCATCGGGCCAAGATTGCGCAGCGTGTGAAACATAGAGCCAGGTCCACCATTTTCACCGTAAATTTGGCTTGAACCATAATTACGCGGAATATGGAAATCCTGCGACCAGAATTCATAGCGTTCCACCTCAATCGCCGTAATGACAAAATCAGCATCTTCTAGGGCTTCTTCAAGGATCAACGTTTGTTTAAGTTCCATCGGGTAATTGAAATGCTCGCTCAATTTTACCGCATAATCATAGGTATGTGCCATATTTTCAGGCACAATATCCATGAGATGCACCGTCAAATGTGCTTCTTTAGTCAGTTTTTCTGACAGAACTAAATCATGCAGTACACCAACTGCAAATTGGACTGAACCTGCGCCGACAAGCGCAACTTTAATGTTTTTCATTTATATATGTCTCCTTCTATGGCTTAATGGATACTTGACGGCAGTAAATTGTCCTTCAAGCGCTCACACAGCCTGTAAGATATGAGTTCGTTCGAACTCAATTTTTTCTATACTATGCTTCTAAGCAAATATTGGCTGCGCCGATTAAACCCGCATCTTCATTGTATTGAGTGACCTTAAAGACAAGGTTCTGAGCGATTCGGTCAAAGACTTTTTTCTTCGTCTTACTCTCCAGTCGCTCAACAAGCCAAGGATTATGCGTAATAACACCGCCGCCTAAAATAACAACATCAGGGTCTAAGATTTGAATACTTGCTGCCAAACCTGCCGAAAGATATTCTAACCAAAGCTCCATAAATTTTTTGACTTTTTCATTTTCCAAATGATAAAGTTTGAATAATTCCTCAACATCTTTTAAATGCAAAATTGTTTTGGCATAATGGTCAAGCGTTTTTCCGCTACATAACGCTTCTAAACTCGAAAATTCAATTTTCTGCAGCTCTGCATTCCAATGTGAAATCGGGATACTGCCTATCTCGCCTGCATAACCTTTTGCCCCGTGCACGATAAAATCATTGGCAATAATCCCACTTCCAATTCCTGTACTAATCGTCATGTAGAGACTATTGTGACTCCCTTTTGCACCGCCAAATTTTGACTCAAGTAAAGCAATGACATTGACGTCATTTTCGAAGTAAAGTTGAGCATCAGAAAAATAATCTTTGATTTCTGTAATTTTACAGCCGTTTAGAAAGGGAACATTTGTTGCATCTTCGATTGTCTCAGATTCATTGTTCCACGGTGCTGGAAGCACCATACCAATCCTATGCGGAGGCTTATCAGGCAAAAGCTCATTGATATCGGCTTTGATAGACTGGAAAAGTTCTGTTGCCGTGGAAAAACAGGTAATGCTGGTACTCTTCTTTTTAATCAGGTGAAGCTGTTCGTCTACTAAACCTACACGGACATTTGTCCCCCCTATATCTACTCCTATAATATATTCTGTCACTTTCAATTCCTTATCTTCTCTTTATTTTAGTTAATTATTTAATAAAGTTAAATAATTAACTAAAATTTATATTGTTCTTTCTTTGAAGAATATCAGGAAAACATTCAAATTACGATGTTTCCCAATTCATTTTTCAAAGAGAGGATTGCAGCGCCTACTGCTGCTGCATGTTGAATATTTGCCAACATGATTTGAACATTTTCATCTAAAAACAGCTTTATTCTATCAATTAAATCTTGCCGAAAATGTGCTGAAAATTTAGGAAATATCTCACCACTCAAAATAATCCGGTGAATATCATAAAGACTTATCGAACTAACCAAAGCTAAAACCAGATATTGTTTCAAATACTGCTCACAGTCAGCCAAATCAAGAAGATTATTTTCTGCGCCGACTTCAAAATTCAACTCAAATTTCTTTTCAAGCGTTTTCTTGCCGATTTTGGCTTCAAGCCAGCCGATACTTGACGGACCAGGCTGATAGGTGGGGTCAAAGCAAAGATATTCTAATTCTCCCGCATTTGAACGACTTCCGCGGTAAAGTGTTTTGTTAATGATAATCCCCGAGCCAATCCCTGTGCCCAAGTAGACATTAATCAAGTCGCTGATGGATTCATTTTCTCCATCTAAAAAATCAAATTCGGCAACGGCGGCAGCATTTACATCATTTTCAAAAAAGACAGGCAAATGTGTCGCTTCTTTCAGTTTTTCCTGAATGGCTTCATAGTTAATTTCACGTTCCTGGACATCATCTGCGCGCATTCTAATCAGCTTTTTTTGCTGATTGAATGCACCGTCAACGGCTAAACCGATTCCAATCAACTGACCGCCTAATTTTTCAGCTTTTTTTGCTAAACTTTCGACAAGACTACAAAATTTCTCGCTAAAATCATGAGATTGAAAATCAACCGAATTGAGCTGATTTGAAGTTTCAACAACTTCCCCTTTCAGATTGACGAGAACAGCAGTCAATCTGTTGGCAATCAGTTCTGCACCAACAGTAAAATAACTATTAGCATTGAACGCATAGACAATCCGTTTTCTTCCTAGTCCGCTTTGTCCATCCTCAAGGTCGCCAGATTCAATCAAAATCCCTTTTTCCTGAAAGAAATTGACAATTTTGCTAATCGTTACAAAGCTAAGATTGGTCAACTCATTGAGTTCGGCTTTTGAAACACGCTCTTTTTGGATAATCAGATTGAGGATAGCTTGTCTGTTTTGGTCTTTTATATCGTTTGGAATATAGGTTTTCAAGTGTTCCTCTTTCTGCGGCTCAACAAGCACTTGACGGATAAATAGGCTTATCTTGCAAGACTCGTACAGCTTTCTTAATGATTCATTTCAGCAGTGCATACTATAACCTCAACAGTACACTGTACCGTTGAGCTGTCGATGCTCACTACACGAACAAGTTCGTTAGTCGCAATCGCAAAGTGCTAAAGCACTAAGGCGAAATGGCAAGCTTCAAATTTTATTTAATTAACTTAGTTAAATAATACATCTTTTAGTAAGCCTTGTCAATAAAAAATATGGGCGCTTTCATTCTTTTTATATTAAATTTGTATTACAAAAATCCTTAGAATTTTTCCAAGGATTTTCATTTGAAGTGATTACTTCATCTCCTATGACAAAGGTATAGATGCTTTAAGCATCCT
>JAJXWC010000028.1 GCA_021781855.1 Bacillota bacterium
GTCTCTGACAAATCAGTCAAATCCTCTGCCAAATCACGGAGCAACTTTTTCATCTCCGTATAACGTTCTTGGTCAAAAATATTTTCCCCGTAAGTCAGTCCACTGTCTGCAATCGCATTCATTCGTTTGATTATTTTTGCGGTATTTTCCATACTACTTATTAAAAATCACAGGCTGCTGCTTATGATAATCCGTTGTCGCTTCAAAAGCGGCGGCAGCCTGATAAATCGTGACTTCGTCATAACGTTTGCCAATGAGCTGCATACCGACAGGTAAGCCATCAGCAAAGCCCGCAGGAATCGAAATTCCCGGCAGTCCAGCCAAATTCACAGGAATCGTCAGCAAATCCGCCAAATACATGGCAACAGGATTATGAGATTGTGTACCAAGGTCATAAGCGACCGTTGGGGCAGTTGGTCCCAGAATCAAATCATATTTCTCAAAAACTTTATTAAAATCGTCAATAATCATCGTGCGAACTTGACCAGCTTTTTTGAAGTAAGCATCATAATAACCTGCAGAAAGACTAAATGTCCCAAGCATGATACGACGTTTAACTTCCTCGCCAAAGCCTTCCGAGCGGGATTTCACGTAAACATCCTCAAGATTTTCGATGTGGTCGGCACGGTAGCCGTAACGAATGCCGTCAAAACGTTGAAGATTAGAGCTAGCTTCGGAGCTGGCAATGATGTAATAAACTGCTACGCCGTATTTGCTGTGCGGCAGACTCACTTCTTCGACAATGGCGCCAAGACTTTCCAAGTGTTTTGCCGCAGCAAGAATCTGTACCTTGACTTTTTCGTCAATCCCTTCGCCAAAGTATTCTTTCGGCAAAGCAATTTTCAGACCTTTGATATCCTGACCGATTTTGCTCGTAAAATCAGGTACGTCAACATCTGATGAGGTGCTATCTTTTGCATCATAACCTGAGATGACTTGCAAAAGTTCTGCATTTTCCTCAACCGTCTGCGAAAACGGACCAATCTGGTCAAGCGAGCTACCAAAAGCAATCAACCCAAAGCGTGAAACACGTCCGTAAGTCGGTTTCAGCCCAACGATACCATTAAATGCAGCTGGCTGGCGAATTGACCCCCCCGTATCTGAACCGAGCGATAAGCGTACCTGTCCCGATGCGACAGAGGCTGCCGAGCCTGATGAAGAACCGCCAGGCACCTTGTCTAAGTCCCACGCATTGTGTGTCGGCCTCACAACCGAATTTTCACCCGAACCGCCCATTGCAAACTCGTCCATGTTGGCTTTTCCGACAATAATCATGCCCTTGTCGTACAGTTGCTCAACAACCGTTGCATTGTAAGGCGGAATCCACGTTTTCAAGATTTTGCTTGCAGCGGTCGTCTCAATGTCTTTCGTCACAATATTATCTTTGACGGCAAGCGGAATGCCATCCGTCAGCACATCAACACGCACGCCGCGCCCATCAACAGCTTGGGCAGCCTTAAGCGCTTCAGCAGATGTAATATTCAAAAACGCGCCAATCGCTGATTCACGTGCATCAATATCAGCAAGCGTTGCTTTCGTCAGCTCAACTGCCGAAATTTCCTTTTTCACGAGCAATTCGTGCAGTTCTTTTATCGTTTTATCATTGTAAGTCATCAGGCATCCCCTCCGTCTGCAAGCATCGCAGGCACTTGGATAAATCCATTTTCCGTCGTTGGTACATTTTTGAGCAGTTCATCCCGGTTCCAGCCTGCGATAGCGACATCTTCGCGCATCCGACTTTCATTGTCTGCCACATTCATCGTAAATTCGACACCTGTTGTATCGACTTCATTAAGCGTTTCAATCATGTCAATGATTTTGCCAAGCGTATCCGTAAAGCCCTGAATTTCATTTTCAGGAAATTCAAGTTTTGCAAGCTGTGCGACATGCTTGACATCTTCTTTCGTTAAATTGTTTGCCATTTTTTACTTGTGTGCAAATCTGACCCCTTCATTTTCAAGCGGGCAGATTTGTCGTCCTTTCTCCAATTTCAAAATAGTTTTCACTCAATTATAGCAAATTTTTGCACTTATTTCAGTTTCAATTCACGCAGTTGAGCGTCTGCAACCTCAGCAGGTGCGTCCAAGAGCAAATCACGTCCGACACCATTTTTCGGAAAGGCAATGACCTCGCGGATATTGCTCTCCTCAGCCAGCAACATGACGAGTCGGTCAAGTCCCAATGCACAGCCTCCGTGCGGCGGAAAGCCATAATCCATCGCTTCCAACAGGAAGCCAAAGTCTCGCTCATAATTCGTTTTTTCCATGCCCAGTAGTGCGAACATTTTCTCCTGTTCCTCACGCTTGAAAATCCTTAAACTCCCGCCACCGACTTCATAGCCGTTCAAAACTAAGTCGTAAGCATACGATTTTGCCTCTGCAGGTGATTTGACCACCTCGTCAAAAGCACTTGCAGCACGCGTAAAGGGGTGGTGCATCGCTTTATAACGTTGCTCATTCTCGTCAAATTCAAGCAATGGGAAGTCTGTCACCCAAAGAAAATTGAGTTTTGACGAATCGGTCAGCTCTAGCTTTGGTGCAATCTTAACACGTAGCGCTCCAAGCGCTTCTTGCACTCGTTTCTCTTTTCCGCCCGCGATGAAAATTAAATCGCCATCCTCAGCTGTCAGCGCTGACAAAATCTCCGCCGTCGCAAACTTGAAACTCGTCGCCATATTCCCCGCAATCGCACCATTTTCCACAGGGGCAATCGCAAAGCCGACTTTGAAGTCCTTGACAAGCTGCTGCAAGCTCTCGATTTCATGCTTGCTGAATTTTCCGTCAGCCGCTTTTGCACAAATCGCCTGCACCGAACCGCCGTCAGACAACCATTTTTTGACCGTCAGAGAAGTCGCATCCTCCACCAACTCCGTCAAATTTACCAATTCCATGCCAAATCGTGTATCAGGCTTATCCGAGCCAAATCGCCGCATTGCCTCCACATAAGAAATCTGCGGAAAAGCCTCATCAAAAGCAAGGTCACGCGTCTTCTTCACCACGTGCTTCACCATGTTTTCCACCAGTTCCTGCACCTCAGACTGCGAGACAAAGCTCATCTCTATGTCAATCTGCGTGAACTCTGGCTGCCTATCCCCACGCAAATCTTCATCACGAAAACAGCGCGCCATCTGATAATAACGGTCAAATCCTGCCGACATCAAAAGCTGTTTCAAAATCTGCGGACTCTGTGGTAAGGCATAAAATTCGCCCTTTTGCAATCGACTTGGGACCAAGAAATCACGTGCACCTTCTGGCGTGGACTTCGCCAAATAAGGCGTTTCCATCTCAAAAAATGCTTCGCCATTCAAAAATTCACGCACCGCAGCCATGACTTGATGCCTCAAGCGTAGATTTTCCGTCATTTTCGTCCGTCGCAAGTCCAAATAACGATACTGTTCCCGCAAAACTTCACCTGCTTCATCTGAATGGACATCCAACTCGAAGGGCAGCGCCTTCGCCCGTGAAATAATCTGAAGCTCTTGTGCTACAAGCTCCACTTCACCCGAATGAAGATGCGGATTGACATAACGGGGCAAACGTGCCACTACTTCACCTGTCACCGCAATGACCGACTCTTTGCTCAAGCCCTCAAGCAAGGCAAAATCAGGGCAATCACCATTCACTACAACTTGCAAAATCCCTTCACGGTCACGCAATTCAATAAACGCAATTTTCCCGTGATTACGAATGTTTGCCACCCAGCCTTTTGCCGTGAGCGTCTGCCCAACTTGCTTCAAATCGTATTTTCCAACAAATGTTCTCATCATTTTTTCCTCTTTCATTCAAGATACAAGTCCAACTGCTTCAGGCAGAAAAACTCAATTTTTCAATTTTCAGTAAATTATAGATAAAAAAACACCACGAAATCGTCTCAAAGGACGAAAACGTGGTGCCACCTTTATTCATTGCCCTGAAAAAAATCAGCGCAACCTCAAAAACCGTAACGTAGTCAGCGTGTGTTGCCACAAAATTTTGCTCAAAATGTGTTCTTCAACCTAACCTTTGCACGCTTTCCCAGCAACCAAGCGCTCTCTTAAAGCTCCAGATAAATCTACTCATTTTGTTTTTTTAGAAATTTCGTCCTGCAAGTTTGTCAAACAAACCTGTATTAAGCACTTTGAGGTAAGTCCCTTTCATACCGAGTGAACGAGATTCAATCACACCAGCAGATTCGAGCTTACGCAAAGCATTGACAATGACAGAGCGAGTAATTCCGATTTTGTCTGCGATAACAGAAGCAATCACATGACCTTCTTCTCCGTCCAACTCTTCAATAATTGCTTTAACAGCCTTCATTTCAGAATAAGAAAGTGTGTTCACAGCCATTGTAGCCATCGTATCCTTACGTATATTCTGCTCCATCTGTTCCAGTTTCAGATTAGAAAGTTGAACACCGATAACGGTCGTTGCAAGCTCTACCAAAACCAAATCATCATCTGTAAATGCGTCATTATCACGCCACATGATAAAAGTTCCAAGACGCATTCCTGAGCCATAAATTGGTGCTAAAGTCGTCACACCATTTGGATATTCGGCTGTCAATTCCTCAGGGAAAATCGCCAAAGGTTTATCAACAGGCACATTTGCCATTGTATCGTAAATCCGAACAGCTCCGCGAACATATTCATCAGGTAATTTACGGTCACTGAAAAATTGGTCCACACGTGCATTATTCACATTGTAAGGCAAAGAATAGCCTAACAGCTCGCCTTTCGTATTAATCACGCAAGCATTACAGTCAATCACATTAGCCAGACGCTCCGTCATGCTATTGTAGGGAAGTTCCTGCTGTAAATCAGTTACTCCGTCTTGCAAAATCGCTGTGATTTTGCGGGTCTTTTCAAGTAATGTAGCCACTTTAATCTCCTGTTTTTAGGTAATTTAATCCTTAAATTTTTTCATGATAATTATAACACAAAATATTTTAAAAAACAATAGAAATTATCTGAAAATTATCATTTATTTTCTGCAAAATCAAATCTTTCAAGTACGTGAACTAACTAACTTATTTAGCAAAAAGGTTGAAGCGCCTCCTTCTTCCATGAAGAATTCTTTTCTCCCACAGAGTCAGGTTTCCTTCACAAATCCTATCTCGTTTCATGAAAAGTCGGTACTTGCCATATTAAAAACACCCACGAACAAATTCGTCCGTGAGTATTTTTTATTTGGAAGGTGTGCCAATTATACTTTTGTTGCAAATATCTATATTCACGTTCTCCCACTTTATCTCAGCAGTGTATACTTTATCGCTTATATTTTCGCAAAAAGCGCTCCATTTTCTCCTGAATCTCGGCCAATTCATCTACACGTGGCAGATAAACAATACGAAAATGGTCTGGCTGATTCCAGTTGAAGCCTCGGCCATGCACAAGCAGAACTTTTTCTTGCTTCAAGAAATCCAACACAAACTGCTCATCATCATCAATTTGATACATTTCGCGGTCGATTTTCGGAAAGATATAAAAGGCAGCTTGCGGTTTGACAGCAGACAAGCCCGGAATGGCATTGACTGCATTATAAATAAATTCGCGCTGCTCATAGATTCTGCCGCCTGGCAAAAGCAGTTTGTCTACAGATTGGATACCACCGAGTGAGGTTTGTACAACAGACTGTGCCAGTACATTCGAGCAAAGCCGCATCGAAGCCAGCATATTCAATCCTTCAATGTAGCCTTTGACATGCGATTTATTACCTGACAGAATCATCCAACCCACACGAAATCCAGCGATGCGATGTGATTTTGATAAGCCATTCATCGTGACGACAAACAAATCCGGCGCAAGACTAGCAATCGGTGTGTGAATCGCACCATCCATGACCAAGCGGTCATAAATTTCATCAGAAAAAATAATCAAATCATGTTCACGTGCAACTTGCACAATTTCCAGCAACAATTCTTTTGAATAAAGTACACCTGTCGGATTGTTCGGATTAATCAGGACAATCGCCTTTGTATTGCTCGTGATTTTGGATTTAATATCGTCAATGTCAGGAAACCAACCAGCTTGCTCATCACAAACATAATGAACCGCCGTACCGCCCGCAAGCGACACACTCGCCGTCCATAGCGGATAATCAGGCATTGGAATCAGCACCTCATCACCCGTATCAAGCAAGCCCTGCATGGCCATCACAATCAGCTCAGAAACACCATTTCCTGTATAAATGTCATCAATTCCAACGTTTGGAAAATGTTTAATCTGACAGTACTGCATAATCGCTTTACGCGCGCTGAAAATCCCTTTAGAGTCGCTATATCCTTCACTTGCGACCGCATTTTCAATCAAATCATGAATGACTTCATCTGGTGCCAAAAAACCAAATTCCGCAGGATTTCCTGTATTCAATCGTAAAATCTTTTCGCCGTTTGCTCGCATCCGCTGCGCTTCATCAAGTACTGGACCACGAATATCGTAAGCGACATGTTCAAGTTTGTGTGATTTTTCAAAATCTCTCATCCTCTGCCTCCAAAACTTTTCTCTACATTATACCACAATCTGATTTTGATGATTTGGAATATAACTAAAAATGATTGTACAGCGAGCAATCATTTTTTAAATTCAATATGTTTTAAAGTTTAATCTTCTGGTAAGAGGGAAGTTATTCTCACAAGCCAAGAAATAACCAGCAGTCCTGTATAACTCCAACTTTTACTCATTGAAGCAAGAATTTTCTTACTTATTTACTGCTCTTCGAAGTTGATTTTATCATCAAGAATATAAATGCTCCTCCTAACAGTAGCGTTAGGTAATAACCTATATGGAAAAGCTTAAATGCTACAAAAAAATCACTCAGTTTGTCTTGTCCGAAAATAACGGGAATGCGTAAATACCACCAAGCAAAAACAAGCGTGAAAGCAATCACTACTCCTTTTCTAAATTGAGCTTTTACTAACGCAAAGCCAATAAGCAAGACACAAAGTATCACTGGATAGGGCCAAAACATGAGCAGATATGAAAAGCCCCATTTCGGAACATAGCCGTATGTTTCATTACTTAACACTGAGAAAAAAGGGAAAAATAGAGTAATCAAATAGAGAAAAGATAGAGATATCCACCATTTATAGTTCATTATTTTTTTTACAATCATTTCGTTGTCTCCCCATTATTAAAAATCTGCTGGAGTAGCTCCCAAACTGGAAGTGAACGCATTTTCCCCCAATGCAACCGACCAATTTGAAGAACCTCTGTTTAAATTTACAGTATAGGTTGCTCCTGATGTCACTGAACCTTGTACCTCTGTTGCAGTAAATCCAGTACTTATTGACCAACTGCTTGAAGTTCCTTCAGACCACGTTTTTTGCTGATAAGTAGTGTTTCTATTTTGTGCTACAAAAACTGAGGATGATTTAACATTGATTGTTGAGTCCGATTTCGTATAACCTCCTGAAACTTTGTACAAAATATCGTAGGTAGTTGTAGTTCCCACCTTAGTAGCGGCACTCCAATAAACCGTTTCATAAATTTTGACTCCGCTCGTGCTGTCCCATTTACTATTATAAGTTTGATTATAGGAAGTACTTGCAGAAACAGGTGTGCCAAACAAAAAATCAGAAACATTTTTAGCCGCAGCACTCAATAAATTGTTATTAGAAGTCGTCTGCTCTTGTGCTTGAGACAAATCCACACTAACCGTAGATATACCGCTCGTTACACCATTTACATCTCCAGTCACTTGACTATCTACCGTTTCGGGAGCCGTATAGATTTGCCCTGTGTCACTTGTCAAGTTGACTGCATTATCCACCTGATAATTGACATGATTTTTATTGTTGATAAATACTTTACTTGCATTCTTTGGAATGCTCAGACTGTAACCGTTTGAATTTGGATTGGCATTAACAGAGTCTGCAAATGCAAATGCGGGTTGAAACAGCGTTCCAGCTGTGATAAATGTTGCGGCAAGCACTCTTGTGCTTTTTTGAATTATTTTTTCCATTTTGTTTACCTCATGTTCTATTCAGACGATGATGACTGATTGAGGTTTTCGCTCAGTCATTATGCTGATGATAAATTTTTCATTTGAAAAATTGCCTTCTTTCTTGTAATTTTGAGTGAAAAAGCTGTGAGCTGCTTTCGAACTTATTAATGCTGCATTGGACCTTACCTCGCTGTATCTATCAAGAATTTCTATTCTTGTCTTATGCGCTTTTTTCTACACTTTTATTATAACACCGATTTTTTGACTTCCTGATTTTTTCCTGTATTCAGGATTTTTTTATTGGAGCCTGTTCTTATGCGGTTTTCAGATGATGAAACGGCATTTTGCCGATAAAAAAGATTGCTGAAAATATTTGTAAATTCACCGTGTTTTCAAAGATTGCCTGATGAGATAGATACCTAAAACCAAGCCTAATAAACTGTTGACATAATAACCAATCTGCAAGATTTTTACAACTATAGCTGAATAAACAGAAATTGGCGTTCCTGTAGGTAGGAGAAAAGGAAGAACGGCAAGATAGAACAGATAAAGGAAAATAAAACTTGCAAAAATGATACTATATTGGGGAAACTTAAATCTTAGTATCATGTATATGATAAGAAATAGTGCCAAAACACCATATCTTACTGCATTATCACTGATTACCTCAATGCCGCTTCTCGAAATATAACTAAACGTTGATGCACTGAGTGCTTTTCCGTAGGGTAAAAAGTAACTCATAAAATAGAGAACGGACAATATGACGACTGAGATGGAACTTTTGTTTACTGATTTTAGAGAAATTATTTTCCTCATAATATAACTCCTTAACTATGGCATGCTATTCACCAAATTCATAAGCATTGACATAAATACAAAGGTGAAAATAATAGCCACACTCATCCAAATAAGCAATTTATAACCGATTTGCTGGTGATATTTCCAATTTTTGATGAGTAAGATAATAGATACAATGAGCTGGATAAGTAAAAGCACCATATTAGGATAATAAATCTCAATCGCCACAATAAAGGGCAAATTCATAAATCCCAAGATAACCAATAAAAAATTTAAAACAGCTAGTCCAATGAGAAGATAACTTCCAACAGACCTTCGATTATCTTTGAAGTTACTTTTGATAGCCAAAGTAAAAACTACTATGATAATATTCCCAGTAAAAAGAGGGTAAGAAAATAATAAAGCAATCATTCATTTCTCCTAGTTTTTATGATAGTAGCGTGGCTTTCCTTGCAAGGCACTGCAAGCTGCCCAACTCCCACCATAAGCATCTCGACAGTATGGAGTTTTTGTATTATCCCACAGGCAAGTCCCTGTATAATAAGAGAAGTACTTTCCATTTGGCAAAACAACATTTGAACAATCGCTTCCGATAAAATCAATATAACGTTGGGGTCCGCTTGCATGATGAATTCCATCTGTAAGTGGTCCATTATAATCATTGCAAGCCACCCAATCTCCTCCAGTCAAAGCCATTGTAGCCGCAGTCATGGATTGACCACTTTTTTCAGTAGCTGTAGAGACAGTTGTGGTTGCTCCGCCACTATCCATTGTGTCCAACATTGAATTGACATTCTCTGTTTGACTGATAACAAAAGTTTGGTTGGTTCCATTAACTTTAATTGTCCCAGAACTCCCCGAAATCCCGAAACTATTCACTATTCCGATTTGTTGGATATCTGGAGTAGAAATCGCAACTTGAGAATTTGCGGGAACAGAAATTGTAGCTTGCCCATTACTTCCTAATCGAGTACTAACACCATTGACAACGATTGTTTCTCCTTGGACACCTGAATTTTTACTCAGCGTAAGTCCATCTGCCGTTTCTTGCCAACCCTCTTTTTCATAGATAGATGCCACTTGTACTCTATCCGTCAATGACAAAGCCGAGATATTCAAAATTTGCGCAAGATTAACTTGTATGATAAGTGTAACTTGTGTCTTACTTACTAATAGGTTTGTTTGAGCTGAACTTGCCAAAGACTCGGCTATTGTTGTAGCCGAAACAGGGTGAAACAGCGTTCCAGCTGTGATAAATGTTGCGGCGAGCACTCTTGTGCTTTTTTGAATTACTTTTTTCATTTTGTTTACCTCATGTTCTATTCAGACGATGATGACTGATTGAGGTTTTCGCTCAGTCATTATGCTGATGATAAATTTTTCATTTGAAAAATTGCCTTCTTTCTTGTAATTTTGAGTGATAAAAGCTGTGAGCTGCTTTCGAACTTATTAATGCTGCATTGGACTTTACCTCGCTGTATCTTTTTGACTGCACCTTACTTGCACTTTTGTTTTTTATATTTGTATTGTAACCCCTGGCATTTGTAAAAACAAGCGTTTTTACGAAAAAAACGTAACGTAGATGATGAAACGCACTTTTTTATGATGAAATCGCATTTGACATGATGAAATGATATTTTTACCGATAAAAAATAGACCTCTACCGAAGTCTATTTTTTAAATTATCCGAGTACAACTTGGATATCTGCTGTTACTTTTTCGATTTCTTGTTCGCCTTCAATATTTTTTACAAGGCCAAGCTCAGTGTAGTGTGCGAGAATTGGTGCTGATTCTTTGATATTAACATCAAGACGATTTTTGACGGTTTCAGGAACGTCATCTGCGCGCTGATAAAGGTCATGACTGCCACAGACATCACAAGTGCCCTCGACTTTTGTTGGATTGTAAATCTTGTGGTAAGTTGCCCCGCAATTACGGCAAATGTAACGACCACTCAAGCGACCAACGAGAATATCAGGATTAACTTCAATATTAATAACCGCATCAAGTTTTAAGCCCAATTCGCCAAGCATTGTATCAAGTGCGTGTGCCTGGTCAATCGTGCGTGGATAGCCATCTAATAGGAAACCGTCAGCTTTGATGTCCTCTTGAGCGAGACGTTCTTTCACGATACCATTCGTCACTTCGTCAGGTACAAGTTCACCTTTATCAATGAAAGACTTAGCAAGTTTTCCCATTTCAGTTTCATTTTTCATTGCGGCGCGGAACATATCACCTGTTGAGATATGATTTACACCGTAATTTTTGACGATAAATTCGGCCTGCGTTCCTTTGCCAGCACCAGGAAGTCCCATAATTAATAAGTTCATTTTATTTTCTCCAATAAAAAATAGTTTACTGTCCTATTTTAGCGCAATTTTGCTGAGAAATAAAGAAAAATCTTGTCGAAACAAGATTTTTTATGAGTTTTCAATCGGATTATCCATAAATCCCGTATATTTACGTTTAAGCAAGTATCCCTCAAGTTGTTTAACAGCTTGAATCGCAACTTGAATCAAGATAAGCAATGATGTACCGCCGAGAGCGACAATCTTTGGAAGTCCCCATACGTTTTGAGCAGCGATAGGAATAATCGAAATCAAACCGAGGAAAAGCGCACCAACTGTAGCTAAACGCATGAGCAAACGTGAAACGTATTTTTCAGTTCCTTTACCTGGACGAACGGAAGGGATGTATGAACCTTGTTTCTGCAGATTTTCCGCCATCTTTTCAGGATTAACCTGAACAAATGAGTAGAAGAACGTAAACAAAATAATCAGTAGGGCATAAAAGAGCATTCCTGTCCATGTCGTATAGGACAAGGCATTTTGCAGAGTCGAGAGCCAACCAACGTTACTTCCATTTGCTTTTTGCAAGAATTGCAAAATCGTAGCCGGAGCTGTTGTGATTGAGCCTGCAAAGATGACTGGAATAACACCTGCTGGATTGACACGAAGTGGCAGATATGAACTCGTTGGCGCTCCTTGTGTTAGTTTTGTATATTGGATTGGCACTTTACGTTCAGCTTGCTGTACGTATGTCGTCACATAAATGATGATGATACTTGCAAGAATTAAGCCGATAACGAACAGCCATGACATCGGAATTTGCGATGGACGAACGTTTTCAAATTTTTCAGTATAGACAGACTGGATGGCACTTGGGATTCCTGAAACGATACCTGCAAAGATGATAACTGAAACACCTGAGCCGAATCCTTTTTCATTAATCTGCTCACCCATCCAAGTTACAATCATTGAGCCTGTGGTCAAGATTGCTCCAATCATGAGATAGGTCTGCAGATTAGGCGTTTGAACAACGCTTGAATTTGTAGCTCCTGCCATTGTCTGAAAAGCTGCGGTAATCCCGATGGACTGTGCCATTGCAAGTACCAAAGTAATGTAACGTGTGGCTTGATTGAGTTTGCGGCGACCGATTTCGCCTTGCTTAGACCATTCGACAAACTTCGGCAAAATATCCATTTGCAAAAGTTGAACAATGATTGATGCAGTAATATATGGTGAAACACCCATCGCAAAAAGCGAATAATTTTGCATGGCATTACCCGAAACCAGATTCATCATATTGAGGAAAGGCAAATCACTGATTTGATTCAAAGCATTAACATTGACACCTGGCACCGTGATATGTGCGCCTAAACGAAAGACAAAAAGAATAAAAATCGTAAAGAAAATCCGCGCACGAACATCTTTGACCTTTAGCGCTTGCCATAGGGTTTTAAAAAACATAAACATCTCCTTATAAATTCTTCAGAAAGGGATTTTTCTGTCAAATTGAACAACATTTGCTCAGGTGTGTTGACACAATGCTCAACACGCCCTAGTCAAATACTCTTCAATTTGACAAAATTGTCAAAAAGTCAAGAAGCGGTTGAAAATCAACCGCTCATTGAATTATTCAGCTTCAGATTCAGCTACAACGACTTTACCGCCGTTAGCTTCGATTGCTGCTTTTGCCGCTGCGGATACTTTAGCTACTTCAACAGTAAGATTTTTAACTGTCAATTCACCATTTGCAAGCACTTTTACGCCATCTTTAACATTTCTCACGATTTTAGCTGCTACAAGTGTTTGAGCTGTTACTGCTGCACCGTCTTCAAGGCGGTTCAATGCGTCAAGGTTTACGATAGCATATTCTTTATGATTAACATTGAGGAAACCACGTTTTGGCATACGACGGAACAAAGGTGTTTGTCCACCTTCAAATCCTGGACGGATATTTCCACCTGAACGAGATTTTTGACCTTTTTGACCACGGCCAGAAGTTTTACCATTACCTGATGAAGTACCACGACCCACACGGTTACGGACTTTACGGCTGCCTTCAGCAGCTTTTAATGAATGAAGTTCCATTTTTTCTCCTTATTTCGTATCTTGCTTGCGCCCATTTTTCACGAAAGGAACGTAAAAAATGAACTCGCTGACACGCGATAAAATTTAATATTTTGCCCAACATGGACTTTTACTATTTTACTAAAATTCTTGTCAATTTGCAAATTGTTTTTAAGTTCATTTCGATAGATTTTCTAAAAATCACTTTCTAATGATTAAAAATCACAATTTCTTTAAGTTTTCCTCGAAAATTAATCTTGAATTTTAATTGCTTGATTTGCTGAGGCAACAAATTCTCCGTTCTAACTTCATCATTTTCAATGCGTAAATGAGCAAATCCCTGAACAATCCCTAGCCATGAGCCGCCCATATTAGCGGCATGAATACCCTGTGCCGCATTTCCCTGCATGTCGGACAAATCCATCACTGCCGAATCTGCAAAAAAGTCATAAGCCTGCTGCTGATAACCCAAACGACTCGCCACAATGCCATAAATCGCTCTGGATAAGCTGCTGTCATGCGTTGTTAATGGCTCATAATAATCAAAATCACGCGCAGTCTGAGCTTTATCTCCTTCAAACAGCATATGTGCAAGCACCGTATCCGCCTGCTTCAAAACCTGATGCTTATAAATTTTCATCGGATGGTAATGTAAGAGCAGTGGATAATTTTCTTTAGGTGTATCGGCAAAATTCCAAACTTGCTTCTCTAAAAAAGTATCATCTTGTTGTGTAATCAGCCGTTCTTTGTCATATCCAAAATACATCTTGTCCGCGGCTTCTTGCCAAAGTTGAGCGGACTGTTGCTTTTTTCCAAATCTTTTTGAGAGCGCTACTGCAAAATACAAATTATTCTGTGCCATCTTGTTCGTATAAAAATTATTATTGACAAGTGCCGTGTATTCATCCGGTCCCGTTACTTCATGAATTTCAAAACCTCGTTTGCTGAAAAAGCCATAGGATAGCCAAAAGTCTGCTGTTTCATAAATCAAAGTCTGAAATCGCTCTGCAAAGGCAGCATCGGCTGTTACCTGGTCATAAAGCTGAAAAGCATAAGCAATATCGCCATTGATATGAACTTGCGCCGTACCCGCAGGATAATATGGTGAAGTCTCATGACCGCTGATGCCTCGCCAAGGAAAAAGTGCTCCTTTAAAACTTAATTCTTCCGCTCTTTCTTTAGCTAAAGCTAACTTGTTCAGCCGATATTCCAGCAAAGATTGTGCAATTTCAGGCTGTGTATAAATAAAAAATGGAAGCATATACATTTCAGTATCCCAGAAATAGTGTCCCTCATAGCCTTCTCCTGTCAATCCTTTTGCCCCGATTGAAGTCTCACCATCACGTCCAGCAGCATTAAAAAGATGAAAAAGATTAAAACGAATGCCCTTTTGTAGCAGCTCATCCTCATTTTCCATTTTGATTTCAATATCTGAAACGCTCCAAAACGCTTTAAAAATTCGAGATTGCTCATCACGCAACTGATTGTAATCAAGATTTTCAGCAAACTCATTTTTCTGAGCAAGCTGGTCAATCTGAGTAAATGTCTTGCTTTGACCTTCCATCAGCTCAAAAGTCTCATCAATATGATCAAACCGAGCATAAAGCGATAATTTACTGCCTCGTGTCGTATATTGATTATCCTTGACGAGTAAATCAGCACTTGCTTCGCGGGTTCGTGTATCCTGACCGTCAAACGCTTTTGGAGCAATCAGAGCGGGTTGTCTTTTAAGTGTCAATTTTCCTGAGAAATTTAGCGGTTTAATTACAATTTTCTGGCAGTAGGCTGTTCGTACACGATGACTGGCAAAACTTTCTATATCAATTTGTACTTGCTGTCCTACCGAAGTGGAATAAATATAGCGCTCGTACAAAATCCCTCCCTCCATGTCAAGCCTTATTTCCTGATTTACTAACTGGTTAAAAGACACTCCCTCGCTTTCGATTTCCATGCTGCGCAAATCAAACAGCTTCACCATTGTCTCACGCTTCCGTGCCAAACCATAGGCGTTTTCTGGATAAACCAGTTCGCTTTCTTCATAAAAGCCGTTCACAAAACTTCCTGGTGTCGATTTTTTCTTTAATTCATCCGTCAGAATTGGAGCAGATGCACGTACCCCAAGAAAGCCATTGGCTTGCGCAAATAAAGTTTCAATATTTCCAATCTCCGTGTTTCCAAGGTCAGCGAGGGTAAGAGTAAAGTCTTTCATTTTGTTCCTTTCAAAAAAGATATTCTATTGATAAGTTTGGCTTCTAGGTATCGTAAAGTACTTATAAAGAGAATTCAGCAGCAATGCTTTCTGCGGCTGAATCCAAAATCAGAGTTATGTTGGTCTTATCAAACAAGCCGTTACTTCATTTCTATTGTTCATCTAAAGTTGCAAGATGCACTTCAAGCCACTGTACTGCAAGCTCTAGCCATCGTGCTACATTCGGGTTAATTCCTTCATCAGTAGAGGCAACTGTTCGATTGGCTAATGACAGACCATGATAACCTTTTTCGAAAATATGAGCTTCAAAAGGAATATTGAATTTCCCTAATTGCTCGCAAAACTTCAGACTGTTATAAACGGGGACGACCGCATCGTTTCCCGTCTGCCAAATAAAAACAGGAGGTGTTTTCTCATTCACCAAATCAGCAGTGTTGTATTGCGTTAAATCTATTGGAAAATTAAAATAAGAAGCCTGCAGTGGCCAGCCGTAATCAAATGAGATGAGCGCATAAGCTAACAAAAGTCCTGCTGGTTTATTTTTCGTTGCTGTATTAGCATACCAGGCGGCTAAATGTGCCCCTGCTGAAAAACCAATCAGAAAAATTTTCTCTGTATCAATTTCCCATTTTACTGCATTTTGATGTACTTCTTCAAAAGTTCTGCTCAGCTCATTTAAACAGTCTTGTAAAAAATTGTACTGTGTTCCTTTACTCATGACCGTATAATCAAGCACAATCACTTGGTAGCCCTGCGCCAAAAATGCCATTGCAATCGGTTCGGCTTCACGAGATGAAACATACTCATAGCCGCCCCCTGGCACAATAATCATAGCTGGAAACGGTTTTTTATCCTCTCTGGGATTTTCTTGCAGATAAGCGGTCAGCCATGCTGTTTCACTAAATTTAATTTTCTCAATTTTCATTTCATTTCTCCTTTTTTATGTTTAACGCTTTTAAGGTTAAGCTCTAACTGATGAAGCAGAGATTTATTTAGTGGGAGTTGAAACTCCCACTAAATTTAGGTTACAACCTCTAGGTGAAGAGACTAAGCGACCTGTAAGCGACTGAAGCCGCAACAGTCTGCTTAACATCTTTGATGTGAGGTTACCCTGTCCACCTACGGTATCCATTCGCTCTATCTCCACTTCGTTACGAAAGACGTAAATTTCGTTTACGCTATCCGCAATCTTAGTGGCGAGGGGGATTAGCACACACTGCTGAGATAAAGTCATTCTTTTAATAAATCTTTCTGCCATTCTCATCAGCGACTCCAGATTTTCGATAGAAATAAGCATTCATAATATCTCGCCAATCTTCAGCAGCTTCCACTTGCTGCTGTAAACGGTCAGCAACATTTTGAAAATCGACTGGGGAAATAAAATCTTTAAGT
>JAJXWC010000029.1 GCA_021781855.1 Bacillota bacterium
TTTTGGCGCCTGGTGAGCGAATCACGCCAGATATTGTGCAATACATCACCTATGCCAAAGAAAAAGGATGTTTGATTACGGGCACGGAAGATTTGGAAGTTAAAAAATTGAATGTACTCAAGATATTAGAAGGAGCGCTTAGAAATAATGAAAATCAGAGGATTATGCGTTTGTCGGGCGTTCTAATTTGTCTGTTTTCATCTATCTCAGAAGTGCGTGCTAATTCCTCTGGGTGGGATTAGCAGCACTATCTCCGCAGCTTTGCTACTACGAATGACGAGAGCTTTGCTCTCTTTATCCGCAACCTTAACAGCACACTACGAAAGATGAGAGCTTTGCTCTCTATCTACAACCTCAACAGTACACTGTACTGTTGAGCTGTTAAGGTCGCTAATAGAGTAAACGAAGTTTGCATCTTTCGTAGCAAAGTGGAGATAGAGCGAATGGATACCGTGGGTGGACAGGGTAACCTCATATCAAAGATGTTAAGCAGACTGTTGCGGCTTCAGCCGCTTACAGGTCGCTTAGTTTGTTCACCTAGAGGTTGTACTCTAAATTTAGTGAGAGTTTCAACTCCCACTAAATAAGTCTCTGCTTCATTTTTGCGAACCCAAACTCAATTATAGAAAGAAACGACTGATGCAAGATAAAAATATGCAGCTCTGGTTTTCAGAAGCGCAAACTCCTCATGTGGATTTCAGCTTGAAAATCAATAAGGTACTCTATACAGGAGAGTCTGAATATCAGCGGATTGACGTGCTTGAATCTCCAGAATTTGGACGCGTTTTGACGCAAAATGGTCAGATTACTTTAACGGAAAAAGATGAGTTCATCTATCGGGAAATGATGGTTCATGTGCCACTTGCTGTCAATCCTGAAATTAAGAAAGTTTTGATTATTGGTGCTGAGGATGGCGGATTCGTGCACGATTTGGTACAATATCCGTCTGTTGAACAAATTGATTTGGTGACTACAGACCCTAAAATGGTTGAAGTCTGCAAAGAATATCTACCTGATATTGCAGCAAAATTAGATGATGAAAAAGTGACGATTTTTTATGAAGATGCGTTGCGTTTTGTTCGCCAAAAAGAAGAAGTCTATGATTTGATTTTGGTGGATTCAGTTGACCCATTTGGCGCAGGTGAAATCTTGTTTACAAAAGAATTTTACGGAAATTGTTTTCGTGCATTGACAAGTGCTGGGATTTTGATTAATCAGCACGAAAGTCCCTTTTACGAGGAAGAAGCAGCGACCATGCAGACCGTGCATCGGCGGATTGTGCAGACTTTCCCGATTGTCAAGATTTATCAGGCACATATTCCATCTTATCCGTCAGGGCATTGGCTGTTTGGCTTTGCCAGCAAGAAACTGCATCCGACAGGAGATTTGAAAGCTGAAAAATGGCATGGTTTGGGCCTGAAAACGAAATATTATAATACCAGACTGCATGTCGGCGCTTTTGCCTTACCGACTTACGTGGAGGAATTACTGAAAGATGTTGAATAAAAATGTTGAAACCTTTATCG
The DNA here is from genome assembly GCA_021781855.1 of Bacillota bacterium. Lineage (GTDB taxonomy): Bacteria > Bacillota > Bacilli > Lactobacillales > Streptococcaceae > Lactococcus. Next base: position 1,527 of record JAJXWC010000029.1, read on the forward strand.
CTTGCGATAAATCCTATGAGGAAGCAGAAATTGTGCTCTGGGGGGCACCTTTTGACTCGACGACTTCTTTTCGTCCGGGCGCTCGTTTTGGCTCGGCTGCAATTCGTCACGAGAGTTTCGGGATTGAGACCTATTCGCCTTATCTGGATAAGGACTTGGACGAGGACACGAAGGTTTTTGATGCGGGAGATTTAGAGCTTGTATTTGGTGATTCACCACAGGTTTTGGCGCAAGTCGCAGAGATGACCAAAACGATTGTGGCTGATGGGAAAATTCCTTTTATGATTGGCGGGGAGCATTCACTGAGCTCAGCGCCTGTGACGGTTTTAGCCGAAAAATATCCTGATTTGCACCTGATTCATTTTGATGCGCACACCGATTTGCGTGAGGATTATTTGGGTAATATCTGGTCGCACGCCAGTGTAATCAAACGTTGCTGGGAAAAGCTTGGCGACGGACGGATTCATTCTTTTGGGATTCGTTCGGGCGAAAAAGCCGAATTTTACTGGGCAAATGAGCACATTGATTTGCACAAATTTAATTTTGACGGACTTGACGAAGTGATTGAGCAGTTGAAAGGAAAGCCTGTGTATTTTACGCTGGACTTGGATGTGCTTGACCCGTCTATTTTCCCAGGTACGGGCACACCAGAAGCAGGCGGCGTTAGCTTTGAAGCTTTGCGTACTGCACTTGAAAAACTTTCTGCGCTCCATATTGTCGGGCTAGACATGATGGAGTTGGCACCGCACTACGACCACTCAGGTGCTTCAACGGCTGTGGCGGTTAAGATGGTGCGGGAGATTTTGTTGGGGCTGAGTAAGTGAGATAAGGGGAAAAAGATGCTTGGGATAGATGCAGTTGTTTCAGATGCTTTAGCGGCATCAGAATGTTATCAAAAAGTTTTTGGTGCAGAAGTTTTAAAGCAGACGAATCCAAGCCTGAATCCTTTATTCAATGAGGTCGTCATAGCGATTTATGGCGTACAGTTCCATTTGTTTGATGAATTTCAAAAAGTGGGCTGGATTGCTCCGACCAATCAAAACTATCCAAGTTGGTTTAATCTTGTTGTAGAAAACGCAACAGAACTCTATGGAAGAACACTGGATGAAGGCTTTGAAATCGTAGTTCCACTTAGTGAAGATAAGCAACTTGGCGTATTGAATGCTGTGGTGAAAGATTCATTTGGCTACACTTGGGTCATTGAGCAAATCGTGAGAGAAATCAGTTTTGCTGAACGTTGTGAGATTTTAGCGAGTAGATTTGAAAAATAGAAGCGAGAAAAAAATGCGCTCAAAAATTCAACTTATCCGTGAAGGTATCACGAAGGTAAAAGCTGATGTAATCGTCAGTACGGCGAACAGTTCATTATTGGACGGTGTGTTGATGATGGCATACACCGAGCAGGTGTTATCGGTTTCTTTCACAGATGAAGACCATTCGATTTTATTAGAGAAAGCAAAGGAAAAATAAAATGTCAAAAACATTAGTTATCGGTGCTGGCGGCGTTGCGAGTGTTGCCATTCACAAGATGGTGCAAAATCATGAGGTGTTCAGCGAGATTATGATTGCTTCGCGCACGAAAGCGAAATGTGATGCGCTCAAGGAAAAGCTGGACGGACAAGGCACGATTATTCATACTGCGCAAGTTGATGCGGATCATACAGATGAGCTGATTGCGCTTATCAATGATTTTCAGCCGGAAGTTGTGGTCAATCTGGCGCTGCCTTATCAGGATTTGACGATTATGGACGCTTGTTTGGCGACGAAGACGCACTATGTGGATACGGCGAACTATGAGCCGAAAGATTTGGCGAAGTTCGAGTATTCTTGGCAATGGGCTTATCGTAAAAAGTTTGAAGAAGCGGGAATCACAGCGCTTTTGGGGACTGGATTTGACCCCGGTGTGACGGGTGTTTTCTCGGCTTATGCTCTTAAACATCAGTTTGATGAGATTAACACCATTGACATTTTAGACTGCAATGGCGGCGACCACGGCTATCCTTTCGCAACGAATTTCAATCCTGAAATCAATATTCGTGAGGTCTCTGCGAAAGGTTCTTATTGGGAAAACGGTGCTTGGGTGGAGACGGAGCCGATGGAAATCAAGCGTCAGTACGACTTTGAGGGTGTAGGCGAAAAGGATATGTACCTCCTACATCACGAGGAGTTGGAGTCGCTCGGACTCAATATTCCGGGCATCAAGCGGATTCGTTTCTTCATGACTTTTGGCGAGAGTTATTTGACGCATCTGAAAGTGCTGGAAAATGTCGGGATGACTTCGATTGAGCCTGTTTTGTTTGAAGGACATGAGATTATTCCGATTCAGTTTTTGAAAGCTTTGCTGCCTGACCCTGCTTCGCTTGGTCCACGGACGAAAGGCAAGACCAATATCGGCTGTATTTTTGTCGGGAAAAAAGATGGTGTGGAAAAAACTTATCGACTTTATAACATCTGCGACCATGAGGAGGCTTATGCCGAGGTTGGTTCGCAGGCAGTTTCTTACACGACAGGCGTTCCTGCGATGATTGGTGCCATGCTTGTCCTGACGGGACAATGGCAAAAATCGGGTGTTTACAATGTTGAAGAATTTGACCCAGACCCTTATATGGCGGCGCTGAACAAGTGGGGACTGCCGTGGATTGAGGATTTTGCACCAACTTTGGTGGATTAAATAATAAATGGCAAAATATTTTATTCGCTATATGATTGAGTGGGGCGGTACAAGTTTTTGGGGAATGAATGAAATAGCACAGAAGAGCTATAATTATCCTATTCAGATTTCTGAATTGCCCCTTTCAGAAGCACTAAAAACTGAATTGTACCAGTTGGAAGCAGAGTATCAAACTGCTTTGGATTGGGACTACCCTCCGAATCCTTCGCCTTGGACAGAGAAGCATAAAAAAGACTTTGATGAACGAGCGCATCAAGCTTATGAGCGTGTCAAGGTGGAACTAGGAAGGGATTATGATGGGGTGTATGATGTTAAAATTGTGGAATGATTGCTAGAAACGTCATCATTGACCCTGATGAATACTTGCCTAATAAAAGTTGTGAACCGTCAAACATAGAAAGTAAAAAATGCTAGAAACACCTTATTACTACGTCGATGAGGCGCTCCTCATCAAAAACCTCGAAATCTTAAAGTCGGTCAAAGCGCGGACGGGAGCAAAAATTCTGCTGGCGCAAAAGGCTTTTTCCATGTTCAGCCTTTATCCGCTGATTGCGGAGTATCTGGACGGGACGACAGCCTCATCTTTACATGAAGTCAAACTTGGTCATGATGAGTTTGGCGGCGAAACACATATTTTTTCACCAGCATACATCGAGCGTGAGTTTGATGAAATTTTGGAAAATTGTGAACATCTGGTCTTCAACTCAATGGCGCAATGGCAGAAATTTGGCACACGGGCTTTAGCGGCGGGTAAGGATTGTGGATTGCGAATTAACCCTGAATTTTCGACGCAAGGAGCAGAACATGCTATCTATGACCCCGCAGCAGCAGGTTCACGACTGGGTGTGACTTTGGCAAATTTGACCAATCAAGATTTGACAGGATTGTCAGGGCTGCATTTTCACACGCTTTGTGAGCAAAATGCAGATGCGTTGGTCGCTACGCTTGTGGCTGTCGAGGAAAAATTCGGCGATTTGCTTTATCAGATGAAATGGCTCAATCTGGGTGGCGGCCATCATATTACTCGTGCAGACTATGATATTGATACACTTGTCTCGGAAATTAATCGGTTGAAAGCCAAATATGACCTGCAGATTTATCTGGAGCCGGGCGAAGCGGTCGTGCTGGATACAGGATTTCTTGATGCAACGGTCATTGATTTTGTCGAAAATGCAAGTGTGATAAACGCAATTTTGGACACTTCAGCGGCAACGCATATGCCTGATGTCATCGAGATGCCCTATCGGCCCTTTGTGGAAAATTCTGCCGAGGTAGGTGTCAAAGCACACACTTATAGGCTGGGAGGGCCGTCTTGTTTGGCAGGCGACATTATCGGCGATTATTCGTTTGATGTGCCTTTGAAAGTTGGCGACATTCTGACTTTCACGGACATGGCGCATTATTCAATGGTCAAAAACACCACATTCAATGGTATTGCGCTGCCCAGCATTGCCATTAAGCGAAAAAATGGTGAAATGGAAGTGGTCAAATCATTCGGTTATGAAGATTTTAAAATGAGATTGTCCTGACTTTTTTGTCAAAAATGGAGAAAAAGTGAAAGTAGCAAAATTTGGCGGCTCGTCTTTAGCCAATGCAGTTCAAATCAAGAAAGTTTTTGAAATTGTTAAAGCAGACTCAGCACGAAAAATCATCATTGTATCGGCACCAGGAAAGCGAAATCCGACGGATATAAAAGTCACAGATGCCCTCATTGATTATTATAAGGCATATAAAAATCAAGAATCGCTTGATTTGCCTCAGAAATGGATTTTAGAGCGTTTCTCATCACTAGCTACTGAACTTGGACTTGCTGAGCTTTTTCCGCTTATTCGTACAAAAATCTTGTCGTTGGCAACCATGGCCTTAGAAAATCGGTTTACTTATGACCATTTTTTATCGGTTGGTGAAGAATGCTCAGCCTATCTTGTCGCTGCTTTTTTCAGCAAAAATGGCTTAAAAGCACAATTTGTCAGTCCGCAAGATGCTGGAATTTTTGTCACAGACGAACCTACGCAAGCTCGTTTACTTCCTCAAGCATACAAAAAAATCAGGCATTTAAGCGAATTATCGGATATTCTGGTCATTCCAGGATTTTTTGGAGCGACGCTTTCAGGAAAAAGATGTACTTTTTCACGTGGAGGTTCCGATATTACAGGTGCAATCATTGCAGCGGGAGTAAAAGCTGAGCTTTATGAAAATTTTACTGATGTCGATGGTATTTTTGCAGCTCACCCGAAAGTCGTAAAAAATCCTGTTCTCATTGAAGAAGTAACCTATCGAGAGATGCGAGAATTAGCCTTTTCAGGTTTTGCAGTGCTTCATGACGAAGCGCTTATTCCGGCGGCGCGTGCAGGGATTCCGATGGTTTTGAAAAATACCAATCGGCCTGAACTCCCTGGAACTCGGATTGTACCAGATTGGACGATAGACATGGCTATTGTCGGTATCGCTTCCGCATCGGGATTTTCGATAGTAAAAATCAATAAATATATGCTGCAACGAGAACTTGGTTTTGTCCGAAAATTTTTTGAGATTTTTGAACAGCTCGGAATTCATTTTGAAGCTATTACGACAGGAATAGATGATTTATCAGTTCTGGTTCGGCAAATCTATCTGACACCTCAAATTGCTTCAGCTTTGGAAGCATCAGTCATTGAAGGTCTGCATCCAGATGAATTTGCGATTGAGCGCAATCTTTCGGTCGTAACCGCTGTGAGTGAAGAAATTCGTCAACAAACCCACATCACAAGCCGCGCGACAAGAGCCCTATCTCAGCAAAACATCAAAATTGAAACTTTAATGCAAGGTGCAAGCGAAGTTTCGCTTCTTTTCATTGTCAAGGGAATTGACGAGAAAAAAACGGTCCGCACACTTTATAACGAATTTTTTGAGTCCTCTAAATGAGGATTTTTTCGTATAAAATGAATCAGAGATAGTGATTTAACGAATTTGTTCGTAGAGTACGAAGTGCATGAATAAGATGCGCTTGCTAAGTTAAATTTTCGCTTGCTCTATCGGTGAAAAACTATTGAAGTGATTACTTCATTAGTGGGGATTCTTTCTTCCCCACTAATGTTAGTAGAACGAAAGCAGAGCTTAGTGCTGCTTATTCCATGTGGGGAATTAGCAAGCACTTGCTAGGCTAAAGAAACGGCAATGCGAGGCAGAATATGATATAATTTACAATAAGTATTTTGGATAGCAAAGGAAAAAATGAAAAAAGAAAAGAAAGGTTTTTGGCACGAAGCGATTCGTGTGACGAGAGAAAATGACCCAGCGGCACGGACGCTTCTTGAGATTTTGCTGACTTATCCAGGCTTAAAAGCGCTTGCGGCTCATAGGTTAAGCCACTGGTTCTGGCGACACAATTTCAAACTCTTGGCACGAATGCACTCGCAGTTTTGGCGCTTTTGGACACAAATTGAAATTCATCCTGGCGCAGAAATTGCTTACGGTGTATTCATTGACCACGGTTCAGGCTTGGTAATCGGTGAAACAGCGATTGTCGAGACCGACGTGAAACTTTATCATGGTGTAACGCTTGGCGGAACAGGAAAAGACAAGGGAAAAAGGCATCCGACTGTGCGGCATGGAGCTTTGATTTCGGCACATTCGCAACTTTTAGGACCGATTGAAATCGGTGAAAATGCAAAAGTTGGTGCGGGTGCAGTTGTTGTGAGTGATGTTCCTGCAAATGTGACAGTGGTCGGAATACCAGCGAAAGTTGTTCGAGTAAATGGCAAAAAAGATGAAGAAAAAATTCTAACTATCGAAGAACGGCGTGAAGCAAGCTACCATTCATCGCACTTGTGAGGTAAAATAACAAATGAAAATTTATAATACATTAACACGAAAACTAGAAGAATTTGTGCCCCTTAATCCAGGGAAAGTCAAGATGTATGTTTGTGGTCCTACGGTTTACAATTATATCCATATCGGCAATGCAAGAAGTGTTGTCGCTTTTGATGTCGTCCGAAAATACTTGGAATATCGCGGGTTCGCGGTTGATTTTGTTTCAAATTTTACTGATGTGGATGATAAGATTATTCATGCTGCAGCGGCTGAAAATGTGACAACGACAGCTTTTTCTGAGCGCTATATTGCCGCTTTTTATGAGGATATTGCTGCGCTCAATGTAGCACGAGCAACGGAAAATCCAAAGGCTTCTGAATATATTTATCCGATGATTGATTTTATTCAGGATTTACTGGATAAGGGTGTTGCATATATTGCGGACGGAGATGTTTATTTTCGCGTGGCTAAAGCGCACGACTATGCCAAATTGGCAAATAAAAATCTTGCAGAGCTACTTGATGGTGCAAGTGGCAGAACAGATGAAGAAACAGAGCGCAAGGAAAGTCCGGCGGATTTTGCTTTGTGGAAGGCGGCGAAAGCAGGAGAAGTTTCATGGCAAGCACCATGGGGGCAAGGTCGTCCTGGTTGGCATCTGGAATGTTCAGTGATGAGCACGAAACTGCTTGGCGATACGCTTGACATTCACGGTGGTGGTGCAGACCTTGAATTTCCGCATCATACCAATGAAATTGCCCAGTCCGAAGCAAAAACGGGCAAAAAATTTGTCAATTATTGGATGCATAATGGTTTTGTCAATGTGGACGGCGAAAAAATGTCAAAATCGTTGGGAAATTTTAAAACAGTGCATGAGATGTTAGCAGCTGGTTTGAATCCGCAAGTATTGCGCTTTTTCCTTGCAACAACGCATTATCGCAGACCTGTAGATTTTACAGATGAGGCGCTGGATGCGGCCGAAAATAATCTGAAAAAGATTGAAAATGTTGAGCGCAATTGGTCAGATTTAGAGAAAATAGATCTTCCATTTTGGGATACTGATTTTGGACTACCTGAGGGATTTTTTGAGAAAGATGTGGATAAGAAAAGCTCAATTGCAATAATTTATAAAAAAAATGAAGAAGATAGTGAGAAGATCGTCACTGAGTTTGAGCGAGAGTTTCAAGGAGCGATGGATGAAGATTTTAATATTTCCAATGGTCTTGAAGTTTTTTACCGCTTCTTAAGTTGGATCAATCATGGCAATGCCGGCCACAAAGAACGTGAATTTTTTGATCGGGTTCTGCAGATTTTAGGCATTAAATTTTCCGAAGAAGAAAATCTTGATGCTGAAATCGAAGCGTTGATTGAAGCAAGACAATTGGCACGCGAAGTGCGTGATTTTGCAAAATCAGACCAGATTCGTGATGAGCTCAAACTACGCGGCATTATACTTGAGGATACCAAAGACGGCGTGAGGTGGCATCGTGAATAAATCTGAGCTGCTGAATGGAATTGCGCTTGCCTATATTGGCGATGCTGTTTACGAGGTTTTTGTGCGCGATTATTTACTGGCAAAAGGGATTACTAAGCCTGCTGAATTGCAAAAGAAAGCAACAAAGTTTGTGTCGGCAAAGGCTCAAGCGGCAATTATCGCTCAAATGCTTGAAGCTGATTTTCTTACGGAAGATGAGCTGATTTATTTTAAGCGTGGGCGAAATGCACACTCAAAAACAACGGCGAAAAATACGGATGTTGTTACTTACCGCATTTCTACGGGATTTGAGGCAGTTGTTGGGATTTTACATTTGAGAAAAGAAGAAATGAGATTGCAAGAATTCTGGGATTTTTGTCTGGAAAAAATCGAGCTCTGAGCATATTAGTTTAAAAAAAAGAAAATTTGGGATAGAATAAGAATTGCAAAAAATGAACGCGAAAAGAGAAAAATGTATAGGGTTGTAACAATGTACGGTGTCGATGAACCTTGGTGGTTTTTTGAGGACTGGCAAAAGGATATCGTTGCGGTTGACGAATTTGAGGATTTTTATCAGGCACTGAAACATTATAAGCATGAGTGGCTGAAGATGGCGAAGCTATTTGAAGAATACAAAAGCCAAGATGACCTTCTCGCTGCCTTTTGGGAGCCAGGAGACCAAATCTGGTGCGAAGAATGTGTGGGTTATTTACAACAATATCACAGTATCGCCCTTCTTGAAGATTGGCATCAGCTTCCGTTAGACAAAAAGCGTTGGGCTTACGATAAAAAATCAGGTAAACACCCAGCTAAGTATTGTAAAAAACACAAGATATGAATCAGAGACTAAATTCGAAGCACGTAGAAAGCGATAGCTTGATGGCTTATTAAGGTTGCGAATAGAGCGTGCGAGCTCTTGTCTTTCGTAGTAGCACAAAGTGCTGAGAAAAAATTGAGGGAACACTCAGGGGACTGAGTGTTTTTATAGTGCCAAAAACTGAAAATGATATCTTTTTGAAAGCCTTTCTAATTTTATTATAATAGAAATATAAGGAAAATCTTATTATTGAAGTGAGGGAGTGCTTCATCAGTAAAGTAGAACCTCCATCTCACTGATGTCAGGTTTCACTCTTTCCACAGCGTTCACTTGCTAAGTAGGATGATAAGATTGAATATTTCAAAGAAAGGAGAAAAAAGATGCATATGACATTTCCACCGCTGATGTTTCATCCTGTGCTCTATCCAGCACTTTTGGCTTATCCGTTTTTTGCATTTGGTCAAAATGTCCGTGAGCATAGTCCGCCGCAAATGCTACAGGAAGAAAAGTTGAAACCGATAAAATTTCATTTAATTCGGTCAAAGTAGCTTGAAAATTTCCTAGAAAAGAGTTAAAATAGCTTTATCATAAGACTCGATGGTCAAAGCTCGGGAAAATATGTGCTTTTTGGCATATATTTTTCATAGCTTTGGCTTTTTTGTTTGTCATAAAAAATTTCACTAAAGGAGCGGGTCAGCATTTATACTGACCATTTTATCAAAATGAATTTTCAAGAAAATTACGATGTCATTGTTATTGGTGCAGGTCATGCGGGAGTTGAAGCGGCGCTTGCGAGTAGCCGCATGGGAAGCAGTACGTTGCTGCTTACAATTAGCTTAAATATGGTCGCTTTTATGCCTTGTAATCCGTCTGTTGGCGGTTCTGCAAAAGGAATTGTGGTTCGCGAGATTGATGCGCTCGGTGGTGAAATGGGACGAAATATTGATAAGACCTATATTCAAATGAAAATGCTCAATACCGGAAAAGGTCCTGCAGTACGAGCACTCAGAGCTCAAGCAGATAAACAGCTTTACTCAGAGACGATGAAACACACTGTTGAAAATCAGGAAAATCTGACCCTAAGGCAAGCGACCGTCGAGGAAATTCTAACGGATGAAGCGAAAACGCAAGTCATTGGTGTTCGGACGCAAACAGGCACTCGATATGGTGCAAAAGCAGTGATTATCACAACAGGTACAGCATTGCGGGGCGAGATTATCATTGGCGACCTCAAATATAGCTCAGGACCTAATAATTCTATTCCCTCAATCGGCTTAGCGGATAATCTGCGCAATCTTGGCTTTGAAATCGGACGTTTCAAGACGGGAACACCGCCACGTGTGTTGAAAAGTTCGATTGATTATTCAAAAACAGAAATTCAGCCAGGAGACACTGCCCCTAATCATTTTTCCTATCTGAGCAAAGATGAAGATTATTTGCAAGACCAAATTCCCTGTTATTTGACTTATACGACTGAGACAACGCATCAGATTTTACGAGAGAATATTCATCGCGCACCCTTGTTTTCTGGTATTGTCAAGGGTGTCGGACCACGTTATTGTCCGTCCATTGAGGACAAAATTACGCGTTTTGCTGATAAAGCTCGCCATCAGCTTTTCCTGGAGCCTGAAGGTCGCAATACAGAGGAGATTTATGTCGGTGGGCTTTCGACTTCTATGCCAGAGGATGTCCAGTTTGCAGTACTTCGAACTATTCCTGGACTTGAAAATGTCAAGATGATGCGTACAGGTTATGCGATTGAGTATGATATGATTTTTCCTCATCAACTGCGCCCAACGCTTGAAACAAAACGTCTATCCGGACTTTTTACGGCTGGACAGACAAATGGAACTTCGGGCTACGAAGAAGCAGCAGGACAAGGGCTGATTGCAGGAATGAATGCGGCGCTCAAAGTCCAAGGGAAGCCAGAATTGATATTGAAGCGCTCAGATGCTTATATTGGTGTGATGATTGATGATTTGGTCACAAAAGGAACGGTTGAACCCTATCGGCTACTGACTTCACGGGCGGAGTATCGTTTGATTTTGCGTCATGATAATGCCGACATGCGCCTGACACGCATTGGACGAGAGAAAGGTCTGGTTGATGATGAGCGTTGGTTGGCGTTTCAGGAGAAATGCCAACGATTTGAAACCGAAATGGTACGTTTGCAGACTGAAAAAATCAAACCACTGCCCGAAACGCAAGAAAAATTGGGCATGATGGGCTTTAGCCCTATTAAAGATGCTTTGAGCGCGGCAGAATTTTTGAAACGACCTGAAGTGCATTATCAAGACCTTGAAAAATTTATTGGAGCAGCTCCCGCGCCGCTTTCCCGCACAGTGATTGAATTGATTGAAACTGAAATCACCTATGAGGGCTATATCAAAAAAGCGATGGAGCAAGTTGAAAAAATGCATCGTCTTGAGGAAAAGCGAATTCCTAAAAATATGGACTGGGATGTGCTAGATAGTATTGCAACAGAAGCACGACAGAAATTCAAAAAAATCAATCCTGAAACATTGGGACAGGCGAGCAGGATTTCGGGAGTTAATCCAGCAGACATCAGTATTTTGATGGTTTATCTTGAAGCGCATTGATTGTTCTCTTGCCAAGTCGAATGCGTAAAAGAATGCGAGAAAATTAGGGAAAAAGAGCAAATGAAAAAAATCAGGAACATTATTTTTGACTGGGACAACACACTTTTCCCCTTTAAAAAATATTGGGAAATAGCGCATCGGCGGATTTTTCTGGATTTGTTTGATTTTGATGAGCAGTTGACGATTGATGATTTTATGGAAATTTTCAGCCGATTTGACGAGCAGGTTTGGAATGAAGTTTATGCAGGAAATTTGACTGCTCAAGAGGCACGTGAAGAACGTGTTCGGCTGACACTTGACCATTTTGGTATCTCCTATAAAGAAATTTTTGTCCGTAATTTTTTCGATATCTTTTTGACAACCTTAATGAAAGAGATTCGGCAAGACGAGCAACTATTGACACGAATCAAAAAGCTCTCTGAGCGCTACAAGATTGTTATTTTGAGTAATGGTGAAAGCTGGGAACAGCGTGAAAAAATTCGGCAATTTGGTTTCGAATCTCTGTTTCCTGTTTATATTTCGGGTGAAACAGGTTTCGTAAAGCCAGATTTTAGGGCATTCGAGAACATTTTAATCGCAGAAAATTTTTTACCTGACGAAACGTTAATGGTGGGGGATTTGATTGAGCACGATATTCTGCCAGCTCAGCAGTTAGGGCTTTTGACCGCTTTTATTGGGAAAACAACTGGGAAAATTGCTGATTTTGAGTTTTTGACATTAGATGATTTTCTATATTGGATAGAAAATAGGATTTGACAATTCTGTCAAACCCTATTTTTTGCTGCTTTGCTGCTACGAAAGTATCCGCTTAGAGCGCATGGATAGTGTGGGTGTACAAGATAATCTCATATCAAAGATGTCAAGCAGACTGTTGCTACAGGTTGCTTAGTTTTTTCACCTAGAGGGTGTCCCCCTAAATTTGGTGGGAGGCAATGATATTTAAAGCCTAACTCGTTCACTAGACGAATTAGCTCCCACTAAATAAGTCTCTGCTTTATTTTCAAAGCACCGTTACTTAAATAAAGCGATTTATCGGTCAGATTTCCCAAATGAAAAACTCCGTTCTCTCGCAAATGAAGCAGGTGCCGTTGTTTTCCACTATAAAAGGTCAATTCACCTTCTAAGCCGCCTGTGACAACTAAAACGAGCGTCCGTTCAGGATTATCAAGCATTTCGAGCCAAACATTTTCATGAAAAATATGAAGAACACCTGTGCCACTGTCAGCTAAAAATTCGTGTTCAAAAGCAGTATCAGGTGCCGCTGACCTTGTCAAAAGTAAAGGCATCCGAATAGAAATTCCATCAAAGGCAAGAAGCTGTCTGATGATTTCATCAACGGGCTCGCTCATTTGCTCAGTAGGAATTTTGAGCGCTGAGAGCAAGGCAATCCCATACATTGCCTTTTTGTGATAAGACCAATTTCGTGCTTTAACAATTTCGCTGCGTAGGTGTTCAAGTTCATGTGGAGTCATTGTCATTCCTTTCATAGAATTTACGTATATCAAGTAACAATTAACTTTTACTTTTCAGGATTTTGTGTATCTTTAATCAATTTCAAAGTATTATCTGTTTGAACTTCAAAGAGCTTGTTTTCGATTGTTCCGTGAAGGGAAGCGGACTGGATAATTAATTTTTTGGACATCATCTGATTCTCCTTTATTATTTTATTATAATTATTTTATCATTTGTTTCTAATTATATGAAACGAAATACAAGTTTCAATCAATATCGCGGTCAAAGACAGCAAAAATGGTGACTTCACCCAGACCTGCAGTAATCTCAGGAAGTTCGGGTGTCAAAGCGATATTTAAGCTGTCAGAAACAACTTCCCAACCGATAAATTTATGACGCGGAAGTGCTGGTTTAACTTTTGTCTCATAAACATGCTCAATCGAACGACTTCCAGCGGGCTGTGACCAGTTGATTGCCTCGTTCCAGATTGTCTTTGCTTTGTACGAAACAGGATACTCAATCGGCGTCCATTGTGCATAAAAATCGTAACGTTCTCCAACAGGAGAAAATTTATCGCCTGATTTCCAGAGAAAATTCGAATTTGTAACGCCTGTCTTATGAATGATTGAATTTTTTCCAGCATAAATGCTTGATTGTTCCAATGTACCAGGACGTGGCATAACATGATGATTGTCACGAATACAAATCCAGCCTTCAAACTGGTATCCTGCAAGCTCAAACACGTTTTCAGGAAGCACAAAACCATTCCCATCTTTAAAAAGTTGAACACTTTGGGCGATATTTGCTTCGTTTTCATCTAACTTTTTGTCTGCAAAATGAGGAAGTTGACAAATACGTGCCATTGCTAGTGCTCTTTGCATTTCTTCATTAATATTGGAAAAATAATTGACAGTGAAATAGGCTTGTTCTGTTTTTTTATTTGCTGTTGAATTCATTTTATTCTCCTGTTATAAGTTATTTATAATGATTTTATCATTTTTTTCTTATTTTAAAAAATGTTATGGATAATGAATGAATCAAAATCATTTGGATTCGATAATTTTACTTATATTATGATACAATGCATCTATAATATTGAAGTGATTACTTCATTTGTGGGAATTTTTCCCCCACAAATGTTAGTAGAACGAAAGTATAGCTTAGTGATGCTTATACCGTCGCCTGAAGAGGCGGGGGGGATTAGCAGGCACTTGCTAGATTAAAATTGGAGTTCAAATTATGACAATGAGTAAAAACAAAATTCTGGCATTGATAGGTGCGATTCTTTACACGTTTACACCTATCATTGGCTTTATTACTGGTATTGGTTTCTTTGCAATGATGTCCTCATCCACTTTCCAAAGTGGCTATCTTGTCGGAGACCCTACGGGAGACCCGATAGGTGTAGCCTCAATCATTGGAAGTTTAGGAATTATCGTCGGTGTCATTACGACTATTCTTTGTGTTTTGGCATGGATTGCTTTTGTGAAGCTTGATGGAAAAACGGGACATGGCTGGAAAATCTTTTTATTAGTTTTGGGAATTATCCAAATTGTTTTTGGAGTCTGGTTTTATCTCATTGGTGCGGCGCCCGGAATTCTCTTTATTCTGGCATTTGCTCTGAGAGATAATCAAAATGTTTCACACGAAGAGAACAACCCTGTAGAAACAGAGTCATAAATCATTATTCATTTCTTTTTTGGTTTAAAAATGGAACCTACCTTTAAAGTAAAAACTGCTTAATTCGTAAAGCAGTTTTTACTTGCTCATTTTTCAGAAAGCTAAATCAATTTATCTCAACAGTGCGTGCTAAATCCGCCCTCCTCTTTGGGTGGGCTTCGAATTTAGCCTCAGCTTCAACCTTGTTGAGATAAATTTGACGATTGTGTATAAGTCAAGGAATGTGATATAATAAGGGGAACAACATCAACGAGGAGGGAAAAATTTGAGCGATTTCAATCAATTTTTTAACCCTAGTTTTTGGCAGAAGATTTTTGAACTCAACGAGTCACCATTGCGAATTGCGATTGCAATTTTGGATATTGCGATTGTGAGTTTTTTCCTTTATCAAGCTATTCGTTTTGTGCAAGGAACGAAGTTAGTTACTCTGGTTCGTGGCGTTATTATTTTTATTTTCATCAAAATTGTCGCTGGGCTTATTGGACTGACAACGGTTGAATGGCTTTTGAATCAGGTAATCACTTATGGCGCGATTGCTGGCGTTATCATTTTTCAACCTGAAATCAGGCGAGCATTGGAGAGTTTAGGGCGGACAACAACAATTTTTGTGCCAACGAAAAAGGGGAGTAAAGATGGGCATATTGCAGCTTATGAAAAA
>JAJXWC010000202.1 GCA_021781855.1 Bacillota bacterium
TGGGATGCACTATCTCAAGGTTTTGGCAGATCAAATTTTGGGTGCAGATAAATTTGTGGCAACCATTCCACGTAAAACAAGAAATGGTAAATCTGACGTTCCATTTAATCTCTCACAAGATTTTGATTGGTTGCTTGTTTATACGAAAGGGAATGAAGGAAATGAGATAGTTGGAAGGTCAGTTGAACGAAAATATTATGAAACGTCTGATTTTCCTAATCGTCCTTGGAGAACTGCTGACTTGACAAAGCAGACTACTGTAAAAGAACGTCCAAATTCCGATTTTGCTATGAAGAACCCTAAAACTGGAAAAGAATATCAGTTAATCCTAAACGGTCATGGGCTGTTTCAAAAGAAACTTTTCAGGATTAGTACGATAAGGGGGGGGGATAGGGGTTCCGGATGATTATAATATCTAGAACTGGCGCTTATTCGAGTAAATGATTTAAGTTCTTTAAATACCATATTAGGAAAAAACTATACAACTGAAGATGAGCTGAGAAAGTATATGAAAAAAATAAGACAGAAGCTGCTTTAAAGATATATAATGCAACTCAAAAAATTAATTATCCTGACTATATTCAACGGGTAATAACGTATGACTAATACTTTATATATTGCTGCTGGAGCTGGGAAAATAACTTATTTGGTAAAAGAAGCGCTTGAAACTCACTCAAAGATGTTATTTACAACGTTCACTCAAGAAAATGAAGCAGAAATTAAGAAAAGGTTTATTGAGTTAAACGGCTTTATCCCTAGTAATGTTTATATAGAAACTTGGTTTACTTTTTTACTAAGGCAAGGGGTTAAGCCTTACCAAGGTAATTTAACATTAAAAAAGATTACTGGGTTAATGTTAGTTAATAAGGCTTCAACATTATATACTTCTGGGTCAGATATTGACGAATATTATTTTTCATCTGATTATAAAATTTATTCTGACAAGCTGTCTAGTTTTGTTGTAAAAAGTAATCTAAATACAAATGTAGCAGTTATATCTTGTATATCAAATATATTTGAAAATATTTTTATTGACGAAGTACAAGATATGGCGGGCTATGATTTTGAGATAATTAAATTACTTTTAAAAACAAATTCAAAAATTTTAATGGCAGGAGATCCAAGACAATATAGCTATTCCACTCATAATGAAAAAAAAGTATAAAAAGTATCAAAATGGGAAAATAATCGAATTCCTTAAAGCAGAGTGTGATAGTAATTCATATAAAATAGATTATGAGACTCTGAAAAATTCATGGAGAAACAATCAACTTATTTGTGATTTTGTAAATAAATTATTTTCGGAATTTTCACCAACAATATCACAAGAAGATAATAGAACTAAAGAATCTGGAGTTTTCTTAGTACGCAAAAAAGATGTTGCTGAGTTCTTACAAGTATTTTCACCATTACAACTAAGAAATGATGTTAGAACTAAGGTCAATGAAAATTATGGGGTTCTAAACTTTGGAACTTCAAAAGGAAAAACCTGCGATAATGTTTTAATTTATCCCACAAAGTCAATAAAAGATTGGATTGAAAAGAATATTGATTTCAAATCATATACAGCAAAATGCAAGTTTTATGTCGCTGCTACTAGAGCAAAATATTGCGTTGGAATAGTATGTGATGATAAAGTTAAAGAAAATAGTTTGCCATTTTTTAAAAGTAAAAAAGTAGTTAGCAGTTAATTGAATAATGAACTATCCAGAATCTCCGAATAGTTCAAATTAAAATCATCTTTTCTCAGAGATTTTCTCCAAATAATTTGTTCGCCCGTCATAGATAGATTGGATATAAATAATGCCTTCTTTTTCAAGATAAAGATAGACAACAATATAATTTCCAATTACGATGTGCCGATGTTCTTTGAGAGCAGGATTTAGATTTGGATAGATATTCTTGAGATAATTCCCTGAATCAGGAAAATTCTCCAGAAGGCGAATTGCTTTGGTTATTTCACGGACTTTCTTTAGCGCAGCACGAGGACTTTTGAGTTGATTTTCGATGTAGTCCTGAATTTCAAAAAGCTCCTGGCTCGCTTCCTGATCAAATTTAATGCTTGCCATCTGCTTTGTACTCCGCGCTCGGTTCTGCGACTTGATAGCCATTCGCTCGCTTGTCAAGCATATTTTCTACTTCATCAAGTGAGTAATAGACAGCAGTGCCATTCTTCCGCCGCTCTTCGGCAGCATCCAAATGCTTCTCAATAAAAGCCAGCTCGGCGGCTTTCATCTCATCGGTCCGAAAGTCCAGCGGCAGCGTGCCCTCTTCGACCACTTTTCCCAAAAACATATTGAGCGCGGTTGACAGATCCAGCTGATTTTTTGCCAAAATCGCTGTCGCCTTTTCCTTGAGCGTTTTATTTGTCCGAAAAGCAATCCGATCATTTTTTTCAGTCATTGTCATCATAGTATTTCTCCTTGTTGGTTCATTGTACTAACATTGTACAACAAAACGAGAGAAAAGTCAAGTATGATAGGGCTGTTCATGTTATAATAGATTGAGATATAAGAAAGTTAGGAAAAATTTATGCCTGAGCTAGATGAAAAGGCGATGACTGAAAAAGAAAGAGTCAAATACATCGTTGAAAAGTACGATCGAGATTTAGGAAAACTCTCTAAAGAGGGAACAAAGGAGGAATATGAATTTGTTCTGACTTCTATTGCCAAAGAAGCTAACCGCAAGTAACGCAGAGTTGCAGGACTAGAGAATTGAACTATAAAGAAATTCTTTATAGTTCGTTGCAAGAATAGAGAGTGAACGATAAGGAAATTCCTAATAGTTCGTTTTGGGGAAGCAAGCAGTTATTAAGTATTTCTAAATAACTGCTTGCTTTATGAAATAAGAAAGTTGAGTCATGGCTAAAAAGAAAACCGTCGCCAAGAAAATTGAGCTACCGCTCATTGCCGAAATTGCCAATATGGGTAATCTTTTTGGCGACGACCGCAGAGACTGGGGACATCCGCGTTTGCCCGAATACATCAGTACGAATTTGCAGCATCAACTGCGCTATTACCAAGCGGAAGCTTTGCAAGCGCTGAACTATACGCAAAAAGATGTCAATGCGAACAGTCGTTTCAATCAGCTCCTTTTTCACATGGCGACAGGTTCGGGAAAGACGGATGTTATGGCAGCACTCATGCTTTATATGTACCATGAGATGGGAATGCAAAACTTTCTTTTTGTTGTCAATACGAATGCCGTTGTCGCAAAAACACGAGAAAATCTTGTGAATAACAGTTCTCCCAAATATCTTTTTTCGTCTAATCTGACGATTGAAGGAGAAAAACTAGAAATCCGTGAAGTCAGACGTTTCCCTTCTCGTCCTGAGAAGGGCGTACTTTATCTGCGTTTGACAACCGTACAGGCTTTGGCAAATGAGCTGTCCTCTTATAGAGAAAATGGACTGACCTATGAGGAGCTTGCAGGACAAAAATTAGTGATTTTAGCTGATGAAGCCCATCATTTTTCAGCAGGGACAAAGTCTGCAGGAGAGAAAAAAGACCGCGCATGGGAAAATGTACTTGACCGTATCCGTCA
>JAJXWC010000030.1 GCA_021781855.1 Bacillota bacterium
GAAAAAGATAAATCTTGGAACCTTGCTACGCAAGAACCCAAGATTTCCTATTTTTCAAGTCTTCATTGCGCTCCTGTTCACATCTTGCTATAATATAAAGAGAAAATGATTTCAATTTGACAAGGAGAGAAAATGTACAAATTTTACTGGTATCCCAAATGTTCAACCTGTCGCAAAGCTAAGGCAAAACTGGATTTGCAAGGGATTGATTACGAAGAAATTGACCTCAAGCAAACACCGCCTACGGCTGAACAGTTTGAAAACTGGTTCGCTCAGGAAAATTTCCCAACCAAACGTTTTTTCAATACAAGTGGTATTTCTTATCGTGAAATGGGATTGAAGGACCGTTTGACAAACTTGTCAAATCGTGAAATGGCAGAGTTACTGGCTTCTGATGGAATGCTTATTAAGCGCCCATTACTTGTCAAAGACGGGAAAGTGCTGTTAATTGGATTTGATGAAAAAAAATATGAAAATGAGCTTATGTAGCGTATTTAAGACTGAAACAAACCACCCACAGAGCATTCTGATGGGTGGTTTATTTACAAGTTTGAAAAGTTTTACTACAGCTCAAATTCTAACAAAATCGGAACATGGTCTAACCGTTCACCAGAATTTATCGGCTCTGAAACGATTAAACCGTCAGCCACACGATTTGAAACGAGCCAATAATCAATACGCCAGCCAGAATTATTAATTTTTGAAGTTTTAGCACGCTGAGCAAACCAAGTGTAACTGGACTTTCCATCGGCATAAAATCCTGTTGCTTCAGGGTGGAGCTGACGGAAACTATCAGTAAATCCAGCGGCTAAAAGCTTGCCGAATTTTTCACGTTCTTGGTCAGTGAAGCCTGCTGTATTACGATTTCCCTTTGGATTTGCAAGGTCGATTTCGGTATGAGCGGCATTAAAGTCACCACAAGCAAAAACAGGCTTTTCACTGTCAAGCTGTCGCAGATAGGCACGATAACGGTCATCCCATTCGCCGCGTAAATCCAATCGCGTTAAGCCTTCTTGACTATTTGGTGTATAAACCGTCGTCACGAAAAATTCAGGAAATTCAAGCGTGATGATCCGTCCTTCGAAGTCCATTGTTACTGGCGCATCAATTTCAGGATAAGTCACAACTGGCTCAGGCAATGATTTTTTATAAAGCATCATCGTACCCGAATAACCTTTGCGTGCTGGTGGTGTACTAATCCGATGAACAATCGTATAGTCAGGAAAATGTGCAGTCAAAATATCATAGATTTTTGCCACTTTTTTCGTGTCGTCAGAAAGTTTCGTCTCCTGAATGGCAATAACATCAGCCGCTTGAGCAGCCACCGTCTCAACCACGGCAAGCGATAGCGCAGCTCGCTCAGAAGTCCCAGTCAGTGCTGCATTGAGCGAATCAATATTCCATGAGATAAATTTATATTTCATAACTTTTTTCCTTAATCTTCTTGATAATCTATTATACCAAGATGTGAACAGGAGCGCAATGCAGACTTAAAAAATAGGAAATCTTGGGTTCTTGCGCAGCAAGGTTCCAAGATTTATCTTTTTTCCAGTCTTCAGCTCCTGTGAACTCAATTATAGCAAAAAATCCTTACCAAGTACGGCAGGGATAGAAAGATTTCTCACGCTGCTTTTTTGCTGGAAGAAGTTGGGAATGAGCAAACTGCTAGCAACGATGAACACGCCGACAATAAGCAATGAAATCACGGAAAGAAACATCGCTTGTCACAGACTTATTGAAAGCCAGTTCTAAAAATGATAAAACGACAATATCACCTAAAATGATATGTACTCCTCACCACCAGTGCGGTACAACACAGGTTCAAGAAAATATCTGAAAATTTTGTTATAATTGAAGATGAGATTTTCTCAAAAATACAGGTTTCATTAGCCTGATAGGAGAACAAAATGACTGAAAATAAAACTTTTTACATTACTACACCAATTTATTATCCTTCTGGGAAATTGCATCTTGGCTCAAGCTATACTACGATTGCCTGTGATGTATTAGCGCGCTATAAGCGGCTCATGGGCTTTGACACTTTTTATCTGACAGGGCTTGACGAGCACGGTATGAAAATTCAGCGTAAAGCCGAAGAGCTGGGACTGACACCAAAAGAATATTTGGACCCGATGGCTGCTGATGTGCAAACCCTTTGGAAAATGTTGGATATTTCTTACGACAAATTCATTCGGACGACGGACACTTATCATGAAGAAGCAGTAGCGAAAGCCTTTGAGCAGTTGCTGGCACAAGATGACATTTATCTTGGAAAATATGCAGGCTGGTATTCCGTTTCTGATGAAGAATTTTTCACCGAAACACAGCTAGAAGAAGTTTTTCGTGATGAAAATGGCACCATAACAGGCGGTATTGCACCGTCAGGGCACGAAGTCGAATGGGTTGAAGAAGAAACATATTTCTTCCGTATGGGCAAATACGCGGACTGGCTTTTGGACTATTATGAAAAGCACCCCGACTTTATCCAGCCCGAAATCCGCAAAAATGAGATGATTAATAACTTCATCAAACCCGGTCTTGAGGACTTGGCACTGACACGGACGAGTTTCACATGGGGAATTCCTGTCCCGTCAAATCCGAAGCATGTCGTCTATGTCTGGTTTGACGCGCTGCTTAACTATATCACGGCTTTGGGTTATAACTCAGATGATGACAGCTTGATGAAATACTGGCCGGGCATTAATATGGTCGGTAAGGAAATTGTCCGTTTTCACACGATTTACTGGCCGATTATGCTTCATGCGTTGAATTTACCTGCGCCGAAAAAAGTGTTTGGACACGGCTGGCTCTTGATGAAAGACGGAAAAATGTCGAAATCAAAGGGAAATGTCGTTTATCCTGAAATGTTAGTAGAACGCTATGGTTTGGATGCTGTGCGTTATTATCTCATGCGTGCGATTTCTTTCGGTCAGGATGGGATTTTTACACCCGAAGATTTTGTCGGACGGATTAATTTTGACTTGGCGAATGACTTGGGAAACCTCCTTAATCGGACTGTTTCAATGATTAATAAGTATAATCAAGGCAAAATTAAGAATTTTCCTGATGAACTTGATGTTCGCCATAGTCTTTCCGCACATGAGCTATATGGAAAAAATCCACATGAAGAATTGAAAGATGTAATTCTCTCCTCCATTAGTGAATATAAAACAGGAATGGAAACGTTTAGCTATAACCAAGCACTTGCAGGAATATGGAAGATTATTTCACGAGCAAATAAATATATTGACGAGACAAGTCCTTGGAAACTTGCGAAATTGGATGATAGCGAAGAAGAGTTAAGTATCGTATTGTATTATCTTGCAGAAAGTCTTAGGATTTCAGCAATGCTGCTATTTCCAGTTATCGGCGTGACGGCAGAGAAAATATTGAAACAGTTAGGAGTTTCTGAACAAGAAATCAACAAAATTAAGAGTATTTCAGAGAAACATGAAAAAGTAGATGAAGGTGTTTTGGAAAGTTTGGCTTTTGGCTATCATTTCAGCTACCCCGTTGTAGAAAAGGGGGCGCCGATTTTCCCCCGGCTTGATGCTGAAGAAGAAGTTGCTTACATCAAAGCGCAAATGGCTGGTGAGACAGTGACTGTTGATGAACCTGAGCTTGTTTTGAACAAACCTGAAATTGAATTTGTTGACTTTGACAAATCTGAAATTCGTGTTGCTGAAGTTGTTGCCGTTGAACGTGTTGAAGGTTCTGAAAAGCTACTCAAATTTGAGTTGAATGCAGGTGATAAAGGCACACGTACCATTTTGTCTGGCATCGCAAAATTCTACCCGAATGAACAAGAATTAGTCGGCAAAAAATTGCAAATTGTAGCCAATCTGAAACCACGTAAGATGATGAAAAAATATGTCTCACAAGGCATGATTTTGTCTGCCGAATTTGGCGGAAAATTGCGTGTGTTGACGGTGGATAGTGATGTACCGAACGGAAGTTTGATTGGATAAGATGATGACATTTGAAGAAATTTTACCGCTTTTGAAAGCAGGAAAAAAGGCAGTACGCACGGAAGGGTGGAGTGGTGCAGAAAATTATGTAAAACTCTATCAGTCAATTTACCTTGAAAACGGCGAAAAAATTGAAGTTACGCCCTATTTTTTGATTAATGTTTCAGGTGTTGGGGAAGGATTTTCGATGTGGTCGCCAACGCCGTGCGATGTTTTGGCAAACGATTGGACGCTGGTCGAATGAAATTTGCTGGAAAAAAAGTGTTGGTTACGGGGGCCGCAAGTGGCATTGGGCTGGCACAAGCACAGGCATTTTTGGCAGAAGGTGCACAAGTGATTGGCGTTGATATTCAGCAGATGCCGAATTTGGCTGGTTTGTCAAAAGTAATTTGTGATGTTTCTGATGAAAATTCTGTGAAATTATTAGCGAAAGATATTGGGAAAATTGATATTTTATGTAATACAGCAGGAATTTTAGATGCTTATGCAACGTTGGAAGAAACAGATTTTGCGCTTTGGCAGAGGATTTTGCAGACTAATTTGACCTCAATGTTTCTCATGATTTCAGCATTTTTGCCAAAAATGAAAACTGAAAAATCAGGCGTTATCATCAACATGGCATCTGTCGCAGGTCTCGTTGCAGGTGGCGGCGGAATTGGTTATACAGCAAGTAAACATGCGATTGTTGGCTTGACCAAACAACTTGCATTTGACGAAGCGAAACACGGTATTCAAATCGTGGCGATTGCACCTGGTGCGATTGAAACTCCAATGAATGTCGCTGATTTCACAGAAAATGATGGTGAAATGGCGCAGTGGGTTGCGTCCGAAACACCCGCTAAGCGTTGGGCGAAACCCGAAGAAGTAGCACAGTTGACCCTTTTTCTTGCTAGCCCGCAAGCCAGCTATATGTCAGGTGCAGTAGTAACAATCGACGGCGGCTGGACGATTAAATGAGTCACAAATGATATGAAAAAAAGACCAAATTTAACTTAGTAAGTGTCTGCAAGTTCTCCTGTAGTTTAAGGCGGCGGGATAAGTAGTGCTATCTTCGCTTTCGTTCTACTGCCGTAACTTTATCACTTGCCATTTCGCCTTGGTGCTTTAGGATAGCAGAGTAAAGCGAGAAGGTGACTTGATATCGCAGATGTCAGGTTGTACTCGAGATAAAGAATTCCCCATTGATAAAATGGATAGCATTGGCTAAATGTCAGTGCTTTTCATTTTGGGAAAAATCTGATAAAATAGACAACGTTGAGTTTGACCAGTGTGTAAAACTCAATCCTCAGGACTACCCTTTGCCTGAGCATATTTTACTCGCCAAGTGCGATAAAGGAGAGAAAATGAATACTCAATCTACACAACGCTTTGCAGCAGTTGACCTTGCAAAGATTGGACTTGTTGCTGCAATTTATGTTGTTTTAACAGTCACGCCACCGCTCAATAACTTGGCCTACGGTCCCTTACAATTTCGACTTTCGGAAATTTTGAATTTTTTGCCTTTCTATAATAAACGTTATATTTGGGGTGTAACGATTGGCTGCTTTTTGTCTAATTTTTTCAGTCCAAATGTTGCCGCTGTTGATGTCATTGTGGGAACAGCGCAAACCTTAATTTGCCTGCTCATTGGCGTTTGGCTTTTCGAACATGTTTTTCAAAAACGCTATTTACCTAGCTTTGTTGCTTTTATCATACTTGATGCAGTTGGAGGAATGGCAATTATTGCAGCTGAGCTTTTACTCGTTTACAAAGACCCATTTTTGCTCATGTGGACAACGATTGGAGCAGGGGAAGCCGCTGTTTTAATTGTTGGTGCAATAATTATCGGCTTGCTTGGTAAAAAAATTAATCTAACAAGATAAGACAACGGATTTCGTTGTTTTTTACTTAGTAAGTGCATGGATAGCTTGTACTGCTGAGATAAAAATTTTATGTTATAATTAAAGACGTTATCTCTTGTTTTTCAGCCTTCAACTGAATTTACAAAATCTATATAGAAAGAGATGGTGAAAGAATGAAAGATAACTCACAAATTCGCGTCGTCGTTGGAATGAGCGGCGGTGTGGACTCTAGCGTAACCGCCCTCCTCCTCAAAGAGCAGGGCTATGATGTCATCGGTGTTTTCATGAAAAATTGGGACGATACCGATGAAAATGGTGTCTGTACAGCAACTGAAGACTACAAAGATGTGGCAGCCGTTGCTGACCAGATTGGGATTCCTTATTACAGCGTCAACTTCGAAAAAGAATACTGGGAGCGCGTATTTGAGTATTTTCTTGCGGAATATCGCGCAGGACGCACGCCCAATCCAGATGTGATGTGTAACAAAGAAATCAAGTTCAAAGCCTTTTTAGACTATGCCTTAGAACTTGGTGCAGACTATGTGGCAACGGGACATTATGCGAAAATTAAGCGTGATGATGATGGTACAGTTCATATGCTTCGCGGCGATGATTCCAACAAAGACCAGACTTATTTTCTCAGTCAGCTTTCACAAGCGCAGCTCCAAAAAGTCATGTTTCCGATTGGAAATATTGAAAAACCAGAAGTACGCAAGATTGCTGAACGTGCGGGACTTGCAACAGCAAAGAAAAAAGACAGCACAGGCATTTGCTTTATCGGTGAGAAAAATTTCAAACAGTTTTTAGGACAGTATCTTCCAGCACAAGCGGGAAAAATGATGACACTTGATGGTGTTGAAATGGGAACTCACGCAGGTCTGATGTACTATACGATAGGGCAACGTGGCGGGCTTGGCATTGGCGGACAAAAAGGGGCAGAGGATAGCGAGCCTTGGTTTGTCGTCGGAAAAGATTTAAAAACGAATACTTTGTATGTCGGTCAAGGATTTCATCATGAGCATCTTTATTCAACAAGCTTGGTAGCGAGCAAGCTGAGTTGGACAAATAATCAGCCTAATGAGTTTGAACAACACTGTACCGCAAAGTTTCGCTATCGTCAGGCGGATGTCGGTGTAACGATTCATGTCAAAGGTGAACAAGTGAATGTTGAATTTGACGAGCCTGTCAGAGCTATCACACCTGGTCAAGCCGTTGTTTTTTATGACGGTGACGAATGTCTTGGGGGCGCATTGATTGACTTTGCTTACAAAGATGCTCAAATTATGCAGTATCAATAATCATGAAAGCAGAATGATGTAAATCAAGTCTGCTTTTTTCATAAAATTGAAGTGATTACTTCATCAGTGGGGACCCTCCAGATGTCAGGGGACAGCCTGACATCTGCGGTATCAGGTCACCATCTCGCTTTGCTCTGCTATCCTAAAGCACCAAGTCGAAATGGTCTGTCCGAGAAGCCTAATCGCTGAAGCGACTGACCCTATGGTAGTAGAACGAAAGCAACACTTGCTAGATTAAAAGCATTTTATTTCTCATTATTTTCTCATTTTGATATAATTATTTTATAATAATTCAGAGGAAAACAAAATGAAAAATAAGGCTCAATTTTTATTTTATATTTTTTTAACAGCATTGATTGTAAGTAGCGCATGGATAGTATTTTCAAAAAAATGGACAAAGCCAGTCACAGCACACTCGGTTGCAAGCACCAGTCAAGTAAAAATTTATAATCAGGAAGAAATTAAAAACTTAGCATTCAATCAGCTTTTGAATGGTGATTTTTCATCGGTTCAAGGAAAATGGAGCAATAATCAGCAAGGGGAGCAGCGTGTCGCCTATAGAATCGAAGAAAATTTATTTTTCATAAAAGATAAACGGTATTACTTAAGCGTTGGGGGGAAAACTGAAAATGGTGTGATTTATTTCAATACTCATGAGCAAAAAAATGCAGCGCCACTAACTTTCTATCCAGAGGGAACACCTATTCCGGTGAGACTCGAAAATGGGCTGATTGACACAAAAGGAGAGCATGACCCAAGTGACCGTACACAAGCACGCTTCCTGCTTGCACAGACAATTTTAACGGCTGAACAAATAAAAAATAATGTCGTTTATCGTAAAAATTGAAATAAATTTTGAATCCTTAATGAAAAATAAGAAAATAACAATAAAAAATTTATGAAAAAACAAGAAAAAGACTTTCACTTCGGCAGAATTTGTGATATAATACTCATTAAGGCTGTGTGTCAGCCAAATTGTTGGAGGAATTTTTTTTACAAATGAACGAATTTGAAACATTATTAAACAGCGTTGAAGACGTTAAAGTACGTGACGTCGTTAAGGGCGAAATCCTTTCGATCGAAAACAACCAAGCACAAGTTGCCATTGTCGGCACAGGGGTTGAAGGTGTCCTTACACTTCGCGAAATCACAAACGACCGCGACGCTGACATCAATACATTTGTTAAACCTGGTGATGTTCTTGACTTGCTTGTAATCAAACAGATTGTTGGTAAAGAAGCAGAAGGTGCAAACGTATATCTTCTTTCTTTGAAGCGTCTTGAAGCTCGTAAAGCTTGGACAACGCTTGAAGGCAAAGAAGGCGAAATTGTTACCGTAAAGGTAACAAAAGACGTTAAAGGTGGACTTTCAGTAGATTATAACGGTGTACGTGGATTTATCCCTGCATCAATGATTGATACTTACTTCGTAAAAGACACTAAGAAATTTGTTGGTGAAGAAATCGAAGCTAAGATTATTGAAGTGAATGCTGCAGACAGCCGCTTTATCCTCAGCCGTCGTGCTGTTGTTGAAGCTGATGCGCTTGAAGCTAAAAAAGAAGCATTTGCCCAGTTGCAAGAAGGCGATATCGTTGAAGGTACAGTATCTCGCGTAACGAATTTCGGCGCATTTGTTGACCTTGGCGGAATTGATGGTTTGGTTCACGTTTCAGAACTTAGCCACAATCATATCAAACGCCCTTCTGATGCCGTTAAACCCGGTGACCAAGTTCAAGTTAAAATCTTGAAACTTGATGAAGAAGCTGGTCGTCTTTCACTTTCTCTTAAAGCAACTCAAAAAGGTCCTTGGGAAGAAGTTGAAGAAAAAGCTCCAGTTGGTTCGACAGTTGAAGGAACAGTTAAACGTCTTACAGACTTCGGTGCATTTGTTGAACTTTATCCAGGCGTTGAAGGATTAGTACACGTTTCACAAATTTCATGGGAGCGCGTTGAAAATCCAAAAGATGTTCTTAAAGTTGGACAAGTTGTTGCTGTTAAAGTGCTTGATATCAAGCCTGAAGAAGAACGTATCAGCCTTTCAATGAAAGCATTGGAAGAAGCTCCAGAACGTCCAGCTCGTCGTAATAACGAAAACAACAGCGAAAATGGAGAGAAACGTGAACGTAAACCACGTGCCCCTCGTAAAGCTGCACCTAAGAAAGACTATGAATTGCCTGAAACTCAAGAAGGTTTCTCACTCGCAGACTTCCTCGGTGAAGATTTCGATATTAACGATTTGTAATAACTAAAATAAAAAAATCCTCGAAAAGACGCTATTGCGTCTTTTTTTGGAAAGTTTAAGTTTTGGAATTTATACTAACACTTATGAATAGAATGAAAAAAATACTTGATAAATTTAAGACCATTTGGCGAGCAAACTATAAGGAATCAAAAGTACCGCAGATTGCGCTCCTTTTCTGGTTGACAAAATTGATTTCGACAGGACTTGGCGAATCTGTTTCTGATTTTTCCGTGCGAATGAGCAGTTCTAATCAAATTATCGGTGCGCTGATTACACTGATTTGGTCAGCCTTCTTTTTCTTTGGTTTTCTCTACCTACAAATGCGGACAAAACGTTATAAGCCTGCACCGTATTGGTTGACCGTTGCGTTCTTGGCAGTTTTTGGGACTTTTATTTCTGATGCGGTGCGGATTACACTTGGGATTCCGCTTGTTGTGATGACTGTATTCTGGTTGATTATGATGCTGGCTTCGCTCATTGGAATGCGTGCGATTGGCGGTAGTATTTCAATTCATAAAATCTATTCGGGTAAAGCCGAATTTATGTATTGGCTGACGGTTGCATTGTCTTTCATTATGGGAACTTCGCTTGGGGATTATATGGCAAATATTCCGGCGCTTGGCGGGCTTGGTCTAGGGAATTTAAAAAGCGGCTTGATACTATTAGTTATTTTTGCCTTACTCATTGCTTATCGAATGTGGCAAAAGCCTGATGAAGACACAATGGTTGAAGTTGCGACTTTTTGGTTAGCTTATGTTCTCACGCGTCCGATTGGCGCAAGTTTTGCAGATTATTTTGGACGCGAGGTTTTCGGGCTGATGAAAGGTTTTACTGTGATGGGCGGCGTTGGACTAATGATTATTGTCTGGCTTGTGATTTTTGTTCCGCTTTTTGTGGTTAACATAAAAAAGTATAATCGTAATTAACTCTGTCACACTGACAGAGTTTTTTTATCTTATCAGTGCGTGCTATCTACGTCTCATTACAGAAAATGAACGCTTCATTCCCTGTGCTAAAGTGCTAAGAACCTAGTGTGAGTCGCGCGAACTCAATTATGATATAATTGGACTAATGAACTCAACGATTAAAGCAAAACTAGAATTATTACCAGATTCGCCGGGTTGCTATCTGCACAAGGATAAAAATGGCACGGTGATTTACGTTGGTAAGGCGAAAAATTTGAAAAATCGAGTGCGCAGCTATTTTCATGGCTCGCATAATACGAAAACGGAACTGCTTGTCAGTGAAATTGAAGACTTTGAGTATATTGTTGTCGGCTCAAATATTGAGTCGCTTGTGCTGGAAATCAATCTTATTCAGCGCTACAAGCCTAAGTATAACATTTTGCTCAAAGATGATAAATATTATCCTTTTTTAAAAATTACGAATGAGAAATATCCGCGGTTGACGATTGTACGGCAGGTAAAGAAAGACGGTGCGACTTATTTTGGACCTTATCCGGATGTGAAAGCGGCGAATGAAGTTAAACGGTTGATGGACCGTATTTTTCCTTATCGAAAATGCGGTTTAAATGAGAAAAAAGTTTGTTTTTATTTTCATATTCATCAATGTCTCTGTCCCATCGTCAATCACACCAATCCGCAGGTTTTCAAGGAGATGACAGAGCAAGTTAAGCATTTTTTAAATGGTGATGATAAAACGATTGTCGAAGATTTGCGTGCGAAGATGTTGGCAGCATCTGAAAAAATGGAATTTGAGCAGGCAGCAGAGTATCGTGACGTGATTAATGCGATTGGAACGTTGCGAACGAAGCAGCGTGTGATGAATCATGACCTTCAAGACCGTGATATTTTCGGCTATTATGTTGATAAAGGTTGGATGTGTGTGCAGGTCTTTTTTGTGCGTCAAGGAAAAGTTATTCAGCGCGATGTCAATTTATTTCCCTATTATAATGATGCCGATGAGGATTTTCTGACTTATTTGGGACAATTTTATCAAAACGAAAACCATTTACTGCCGCGAGAAATCCTGATTCCTTTGGAAGTTGATTTGGAGTCGGCAGAAGCGGTGGTTAGTGCTAGTCAGGGAGAAGATGTTGTTTCTAATCATTCTGTCACATCTTTAGCGGTTGGCTCACGAAAGCTTTATAGCTCTGAATTGGTCAAACTGTCTGACCATGATGTTGACCAGTCAATGTTTCGTTTAGATAAAGAAGCACAAGAACTCAAACGTTCGTCAGTATTGGCGAAAACAAAAATTATTCAGCCGCAAAAAGGTGAGAAAAAACAACTGGTCAATATGGCAACAAAGAATGCACAAACTCAGTTGCAGTTGAAATTTGATGTGGCGGAACGTGATATCTTGAAAACGCAAGGAGCGATTGAAAATCTGGGAAAAATTCTGGGTATTCCAACACCTGTAAGGATTGAGAGTTTTGATAACTCAAATATTATGGGAACTTCGCCTGTTTCGGCGATGGTTGTTTTTATCAATGGCAAGCCTTCTAAAAAAGATTATCGTAAATATAAAATTAAAACAGTAACTGGTGCAGATGATTATGCTTCTATGCGGGAGGTAATTACGCGGCGATATTCACGAGCGATTCAGGAAAATGGTGTTTTGCCTGATTTAATTGCTATGGACGGTGGCGCAGGACAAGTTCATGCGGCACGTGCGATTTTGGCGGAACTGGGTTTAAATATTCCTGTAGCTGGAATGGCAAAAAATGATAAACACCAAACGAGCGAGCTGCTTTTTGGTGAACCTTTGGAAATTGTGCCACTTGACCGTCGTTCACAGGAATTTTTCTTGCTTACGCGTATTCAGGATGAAGTCCATCGTTTTGCAATTACCTTTCATCGTCAGGTACGTGGAAAAAATACTTTTTCATCTAAACTGGATGGCATTGAGGGATTAGGGCCAAAACGTAAACAGAAGTTATTAACTGCTTTTAAAAATTTGAAAGCAATGGAAGAAGCAAGTGTACAACAAGTAGCAGAAGTTGGGATTCCTTATGAAGTTGCGGAACGAGTTAAGTCAAAATTGTCTGGAGAATATGAGGTTAACGAGGAGTGGGAAGCTTTGAAGGATTCAGAACCAGTGAAAGTGAAAAAGGAAAATGAGTGAATTGAAGCGAAAACTCATTCAGAGGGAGCTCCAACTTCCTCCGAATGTAGCGGAGATAAATTGGTCTGAGCAGAAAAAAGCAGACTTTCAGCGAGCTTTGCTGAATTGGTATGCGGAGAATAAAAAGCCATTACCTTGGCGTGAAACGCGGAGTCCATATGCGATTTGGATTTCGGAGATTATGAGTCAGCAGACTCAAGTGGAGACAGTTATGCCTTATTATGCACGTTTTATGGCAGCTTTTCCGAATCTGACAGATTTGGCTGTGGCTGATGATGCAGAATTGTTAAAACTTTGGGAGGGGTTAGGTTATTATTCACGTGCGCGAAATTTGAAATTGGCAGCACAACAAATTATGACTGATTTTTCAGGAACTTTTCCTAATGATTTGGCTGATATTTTATCTCTAAAAGGAATTGGTCCTTATACGGCTGCTGCGATTGCTTCAATTTCGTTTGGGCTTGCAGAGCCTGCGATTGATGGAAACTTGCTGCGAGTAACCAGTCGCTTGTTTGAACTTGAGGCTGATATTTCTAAACCGAGTTCGCGCAAAGTTTTTGATGAAATTTTGCGAGATTTGATTTCGCATGAATCACCTGGAAATTTTAATCAGGCACTTATGGATTTAGGCTCAAAAGTCTGTACGCCGAAAGTAGCAAAATGTGAAATTTGTCCACTGCAAGATTATTGTGCGGCTTATGAGCATGGTACATCTTTAAATTTTCCTGTAAAATCAAAAAAATTGAAACAAAAAGACTTGTATTATGCGGCATTTGCACTGCAAAATTCGTTGGGAGAATATTATCTTGAAAAGCGCGCTGCGACGGGATTATTGGCAAATATGTGGATTTTTCCGATGAATGTGCTGTCGAAAACAGAATTTGATGAATTGCTTTCTGACGGATTCGTCAAAAAAATGCCTGATTTACCTGAAAAAATTTTGCGAACGGAGTTTGTCGGCGAATTTACACACGTTTTTTCTCATCAAAAATGGCATATTGGTATTGTTAAAGCCGTACCAGAAGAAAGTTTTGAAGTTGCTGAACATTTTTTTGCGGAGGACAAAAAATGGCTGACCGAGTGGTCAAAAATTCCGTTAGCAGGGCCTCAGGTGAAAATGTTTGAAATTTTGAACGAAAGAAAAACCAAACTTCGTTAGTGAGTTTGGTTTTTTTGTGAAAGCACAAAATCGGTTAATTCTTCGCGAGAATGTGCGATAAAATCAGGGTGTTCGGCTGCTAAATCAGCAGTTGAATGGCTTCCCCAAGTTACAGCAGCAGTTTGTACACCAGCAGCTTTTCCCATTTGTAAATCAAAAATCGCATCACCAATCATTAAAGCTTCAGCCCGCATGAGTTTATGGGCATTAATAATATAATCAATTCCTTCAGGATGCGGCTTATAGTGGCTAACTTTATCTGAGCCAACGATTTCATCAAAATTATCTGAAATGCCTAATGTATGCAGATTTCTACTCAAAACGTCCGTTTTTTTACTTGAAACAACGAAAAGAGGCAGACCAGACTTTGTGAATTTCTCCAGCATTTCTTTAGTTCCGGGAAAAATTTTGAGATTCTCATTTTCATAAGTTTTGTAGAAAGCGCGAAAAGATTGGAGAAGTTGCGCAAATTCGTTTTCTGAAAGTGCACGTTCGCTCATTTCGTGGAATGATTTCTCAATCGGAATACCCATGTAGTATTCAATTTGTGCTTCGGAAGGTTCCGTCAGGCTCATAGTTTGAAAAGCTGATTTGGTTGCTTTGATGCTGCACAATCGGCTGTCGCCAAGTGTACCGTCAAAATCAAAAATTAGGCTGTTAATGCTCATTGGTCTCCTTTTTATCTCAGAAATGTGTATTATCTATCTTACGAAAAATCAAAGCTGCACGCTCTTTAGCTACAGAATTAATAACAGATTATTGGGCTATTAGGCTGTAGAGAGTTAGGGTTGACTTCATCTCACAAATGTTAAGCAACAGGGCACTTGGCTTTTGCCTAGAGGGTGCTCATAAGTCCAGTTAAATTGAAGCGACTGACCTTATGGCAGTAGAACGAAAGCATTCCGACTGGCTTCTTTAGCAGCGTAGCAGCAAAGCTGCGGAGATAGTGCTGCGCATGCACTTGCTAGATTAAAACACTCACTGAATAAAGCCACTTCATTTG
This sequence comes from Bacillota bacterium, assembly GCA_021781855.1. Taxonomy (GTDB): domain Bacteria; phylum Bacillota; class Bacilli; order Lactobacillales; family Streptococcaceae; genus Lactococcus. The sequence continues at coordinate 14,598 of JAJXWC010000030.1, forward strand.
TTCATTTCATATTGTAGCATAATTAGTACAAAAATTGTCTAGCCAAGCAGCATGGAATTTTATATTTGAAAATGATATAATGAAGCGGAGACTTATTTAGTGAGAGTTTCAACTTCCACTAAATTTAGGGTACAACGATATGAGGTTACCCTGTCCCAAAAAGAGCAGTCGAGCTTAGCACGCACTGTTGAGATAAAAAGGATAATAGGGTAGAAATTACCGTAAAACAGGAGGAAATGATGACAACTATTGATTTTACAGCTGAGGTTGAAAAGCGTAAAGAAGCTATGTTAGCAGATTTGATAACGCTTTTGAAAATCAATTCGGAGCGTAATGACGATGAAGCAGATGCGCAACACCCATTTGGTAAAGGGCCTGTAGCAGCTTTGCAGGCATTTTTAGCAATCGCTGAGCGTGATGGCTATACGACAAAAAATGTGGACAATTATGCGGGGCATTTCACTTATGGAGCGGATTTGCCAGCAGATGCTGAAGAATTGGCGATTATTGGACATTTAGATGTTGTGCCTGCTGCTGCACAAGAGGGGTGGGAAACTAATCCTTATGAACCTGTGATTAAGGATGGCAATATCTACGCGCGCGGAGCCTCTGATGATAAGGGGCCTACGGTAGCTTGCTATTATGGACTGAAAATTTTGAAAGATTTGGGCTTGCCTTTATCAAAGAAGATTCGTTTTATCGTGGGAACAGATGAAGAATCTGGCTGGGGTGATATGGATTATTATTTCGAGCATGTGGGACTTCCTGAGCCTGATTTTGCTTTTTCACCTGATGCAGAATTTCCGATTATCAACGGTGAAAAAGGTAATGTAACAGAATATCTTCATTTTGACGGAAAAAATGCTGGTGAAATTATTCTTCATTCGTTTAAGAGTGGTTTGCGAGAAAATATGGTACCTGAAGTGGCCACGGCTGTTTTTTCAGGAAAATTAGCTGACTTTGAAGAACACTTTACACAATTTTTGAGCTATTACGGCGATAAAAACCTGCGTGGTGAATTTAAACAAGATGGTGACACTTACACTGTGACGTTGCACGGTAAAGGGGCACACGGAGCTATGCCTGAGAAGGGGGTAAACGCAGCAACGTATTTGTGTGCATTCTTGCGTGCTATGAATTTTGGCGGAGGTGCTGCTGCATTTATTAAAGTAGCTGCAGACAAATTGCTTGAAGACCACGAAGGCGAAAAACTTGGCATTGCTTATATAGACGAACTCATGGGAAATACTTCAATGAACGCAGGTGTTTGGAGTTTCGATGAAAATGGTGAAGGTAAAATCGCACTGAATTTCCGCTTTCCGCAAGGCAATAGCCCAGAACGGATGCAGGAGATTTTACGGAAACTTGAAGGAGTGACGGATGTAACTCTTTCTGCGCATATTCATGTACCTCATTATGTCCCTGGAACGGACCCATTGGTAGCAACACTTCTCAGTGTTTACGAGAAGCACACTGGTCTGAAAGGCTATGAAACAATTATCGGTGGTGGAACTTTCGGACGACTCTTGCCGCGTGGTGTGGCTTATGGAGCAATGTTTGAAGGCGAAACAGATACAATGCACCAAGCCAATGAATTCAAACCTTTAGAGGCTTTATGGAAATCTGCTGCAATTTATGCTGAGGCAATTCGAAATTTACCTCAATCCCAAAAAAGCAGAGAGCACCCAAGAACAGCCTAAAGAATCCATCCTTGACGATAACAGCATATTAGATGACTTGGCTCCACAGGAATCGGGTTGGCGAGCAGGCGGTTGTACATGCCGCGCGCCTTGAAGCTGCCGGCGGACTGCAGGTGCTCCAGCTTCAGCCACACCTCGGCGCAGGCGATGCCCAGGGCGCGGCCGGGCAGCTTCCACAAGGGCGTGCGCCGGACGAAGCCACGCCCGTCGGCGGCGAAGCGCGCCGCCGCCGCGTCGATGTCGCTGCGCATCAAAGCTTCAGGCCCTTGGGCAGCGGGAACTTCACCGTCTCGACGATGCCGTC
>JAJXWC010000031.1 GCA_021781855.1 Bacillota bacterium
TGAGGATGCCAAAACGATTATTTCCATCGGTATCGCCTACCCGAATAAAGCCGAAGGAAAACCGACGAAAACAGCCTTTAAACGTGGGCAATTTTCCCGTGGTTCTTGGGGGGAGGACTACCATTTTGTGCTTCAAAGAAAGCTCAAAGCGCTTGCCGAGGGAATTGAGGAGCTTAGTGCGCGAGAATTTCACTATAAAGCGATGGTGGATACAGGCGCACTTGTAGATGTTGCCGTAGCCGCACGTGCGGGACTTGGTTTTATCGGAAAAAATGGTCTGCTTATCAATAAAGAATACGGTTCGTGGATGTTTCTGGGCGAATTGGTCACCAATCTTGAAATCGAACCTGACCAGCCTGTTGATTACGGTTGCGGCGATTGCACACGTTGTGTTGATTTCTGTCCAACCAATGCGCTTTTGGGCGATGGAAGGCTGAATGCACCGCGCTGTCTAAGTTTTCAAACGCAAAATAAGGGCATCATGGATATCGAATTTCGTGAAAAAATCAAAACGGTTATCTACGGCTGTGATATTTGCCAAATTGTTTGCCCTTATAATAAAGGCATCAACAGCCATTTTCATCCTGAGATGGAACCAGATGTTGAGCTGACTAATCCAGAACTTTTGCCCTTACTTGAGCTTACGAATAAACAATTTGCGAATAAATTTGGAACGATGGCAGGCAGTTGGCGAGGAAAAAATCCGCTTCAGCGTAATGCCGTTTATGCTTTAGCCAATGCCAATGACAAATCAGCCCTTCCCAAACTTCACGAAATCGCTGAAAATGACGTTCGAGACTACATGGTTGATGCTGCGCAGTGGGCAATCGAAAAGCTTGAGAATGGGAAGAAGAGTATTCGTCCTAAAGAATGACACTCTAAGATTTACAAAATATTTACAGAAAAGGAAACGAAAATCAGGTATAATGGTAATATTGAGCGTATGAAAATATGAAAGTGAAATCAAATGAGATTTTTTTATAAATTCTACCGATATTTCATCATGAATATCCGCTCTTTTTTTCAAAATATGATAAACTAATGATAGCGAATACAAAAACGTAGGAGAGTAGAATGCCCGAAAAAAAACAAGTAGAAGTTTATGCCAATCGAGAGTTTAGTTGGTTACAGTTCAACGAACGCGTGCTTGAAGAAGCCGAAAATCCGCAAAACCCAGTTTTTGAGCGCCTCCGTTTTTTATCAATTTTTATGAGTAATTTAGATGAATTTTATCGAGTTCGAGTTGGGATGCTTGGAGACCAGCTTTTGCTTGATGATGACTGGAAAGATGCTCAGACAAAAATGAGTATTAATGACCAGATGAATGGAATTTTCCGCGGTACACGTAAACTGATTAAGCGTTTTAATGCCGCCTATCTCAAAATTAATAAAGAACTTAAAAAATATGGAGCTTCGCATGTTGAAGTGACTGATAAATTGGATAAGAAAGATGAAGAATATCTTCATCGTGTCTTTAAATTCAAAGTTGCACCGCTTATTACGCCATTTATTGTTGAAAAAAAGCACCCTTTACCTTTCTTTGAAAATGAACAGCTTATTGTCGGTTGTACTTTAATTACCAAAAACGGAAATAATCGTTTTGGATTTTTGCCTGTTCCTAATAACATTGACCGTGTGATTTGCTTGCCGAGCAACCCTAACCGCTTTGTTTTGCTTGAGGAGCTGATAATGTTTCATGCAGACCGTGTTTTTCACAAATTTAGTGTTGAGGGGAAAATGATTTTTTCAGTTGTCCGAAATGCTGATATTGATGAAAATGAAGGTTTATATGATTATGACCCTGATTTTGCTGATACCATGTCCAAAATTATCGAGGTCAGAAGTTTGCGGGCGCCAATCAAAATTAAGTATCAAACCACTGAACTTGTACCGAAATTAATCAATTATTTGTCGCGCAGTACCTATTTATTTAAACGTCAGTTTTTTGAATATGAAACACCGCTTGAATTTGACTTTATCTCTGAAATCGAATCGCAACTTGATAAAAAAATGCGTTCAAAACTCTTTTATCCGCCGCGTAAACCAGTAAAAAGCGCAGATTTAGATGAAAAAGGTGATTTGATTAATCAAATTTTGGCAAAAGATGTACTGATGTCCTATCCTTTTGAAAATATTTCGGGTATGGTTGCACTTTTACAACAGGCAGCAAAGGATGAACGTGTGAGTGAGATTTCGATGACGCTTTACCGAGCATCAAAAAAATCGAAAATTGTTGAAAGTCTGATTGAAGCGAGCAAACAAGGCAAGAAAGTAACTTGTATGGTTGAGCTGAGAGCGCGTTTTGATGAAGAAAATAACATTGAACTTGCAGAACAGCTTTCAGAAGCAGGAGTCCATGTCCTGTACGGTTTACCAGGTTATAAAGTTCACTCAAAATTACTATTGATTGAACTCAAAGATGGTAAAAAAGTGGCTTTGATTGGTACGGGGAATTTCAACGAAACGACAGCAAAATTTTATACTGATGTGGCTTTGATGACTGCTCATACCGAAATCACAGAAGAAGTGAAAAATGTTTTGGACAATATTGAAACAGAAACATTTGTTCAACAGGCTGAACACTTGCTTGTATCACCTTTACTCATGAAACCTAAGCTCTACGAATTTATCGAAGAAGAAATTGACCGTGCGAAAGTCGGTGAGCCTGCAAGAATTATCATGAAAATGAATTCCTTGACAGAAAAAGATATGATGGAAAAACTCATTGAAGCTTCAAAAGCTGGGGTAAAGATTGATTTGATTGTTCGAGGAATTTGCTGCTTAGTTCCGGGAATTGTCGGTAAAACGGAAAATATTAAAATCCGTTCGATTGTTGGACGTTATTTGGAACATTCAAGAATTTTTGCTTTCGGTGCGGAAGAAAAGACACGGCGTTATATTATTTCCTCAGCAGATTTGATGACGCGTAATCTCACGGGACGTGTCGAGGTTGCAGTACCGATTTATGACGCAGCTTGTCGAGCAAAATTACAGCAAATCCTAACAGCCTGCCTTGCTGATAATGTAAATGCTCGTGTTCAAAATGCAAGAGGAAAATATACACGAGTAAAAATGGGGAAAAATACTCCAGTTAATTCTCAAGCCTATCTAGGAAGCCTTGCTCAAGCGGCGCAAGAGAATAAGAAAAAGTAAAAAAGAGACATGAAAAGGAAAAGAAAATGCGAAAAATTGGAATTTTGACAAGTGGTGGAGATTGTGCGGGCTTGAATCCTGCGATTTATTCACTTGCGCGGAGCTTATATAAAAAAATTGACGATGTTGAACTGATTGGAATTTATGATGGTTACACGGGTTTAATCAATTTGAATACGAAAGTACTTGGACCACGTGATTTTGATGGACTTTTAGCACAAGGCGGTACTTTTCTGCGTTCGATTCGCCAGTCGTTCAAAACGATTGACGTTAAAGACGAAAATGGTGTTTCTAAAGCGGACAAGATTATCTCAAATTATAAGAAAATCGGTCTTGATTGTCTTGTGACGCTTGGGGGAAATGGCACGCATAAAATCGCCAATCTTCTTTCACAGCGCGGTTTGAATATTGTTGCCCTACCAAAGACGATTGATAATGATATTTTTGGTACGGAAGAGACTTTTGGCTGTGATACAGCGGTTCAGGCGGGTGTGGATTATATTGACGCAATTAAGACGACTGCGGCTTCACATTCGCGTGTAATGGTTGTTGAAATCATGGGAAACAAAGTGGGCTGGTTGCCGTTGACGACCGGTGTTGCTAGTGGTGCTGATGTGGTCTTGTTGCCTGAAATTCCTTATGATATTGATAAAGTTATTGCTGCGATTAAGAAAACTTTGAAATTCCGTAATTATGTAATTGTTGTTGTTGCCGAAGGTGCATTTTCAAAAATGGAGTCTAAAAAGGCGAAAGAACGGCTTGCAGCACGAAAATCTGCTGGGTTTGCCAATGTCTCGGACAAATTGACGCAGGAAATTTCGATTTTGACAGGTTTGGAAGTTCGTTCGGCAGTTCCAGGGCATTTACTTCGTGGAGGTACACCGTCTGCTTATGACCGTAATTACACGATGCAATTAGGGAATTATGCTTCTTGTTTGGTGGATAAGGAAATTTTTGGCGTTACTGTTGCCAAGGTTGATGGAAAAATTACGCACAATCAACTTGCTGATATTGCGGGAAAACCGAAACCTGTGAATTTGGACAGTCCATTGATGCGTGCTGCACGGGACGCAGGTGTTTCATTTGGAGATTGAAAAGTGAGATGGCACTTATTCGGTGCTGTCTTTTTTGACAAAAATATGGTAAAATAGCGCTTATGGAACTCTCTGAAATTAGAAATCAACTAGAAAATCATCATCAAAAAATCGAAGATTTTAGAAATTCGCTAGACCTTGACCGTCTCGAAGAAGAAATTGCACTTTTTGATAATGATATGGCAAATCCAGATTTTTGGAACGACCAAGCTGCAGCCCAAAAGGTAATTGACGAAGCAAATGTTTTGAAGGCTAAATATGAAAACTTTATGACCATGTCAAACCTCTATGACGAATCAGCAACCCTGCTTGAGATGCTTCAGGAAGAAGCAGACGAAGAAATGCAGGCAGAACTTGAGGAAAATATTACGCAGCTGGCGCAGGTTATTGAAACTTATGAACTGGAAATTCTGCTTAATCAACCTTATGACCACATGAATGCTATTCTTGAAATACATCCTGGTTCTGGTGGGACAGAAGCGCAAGATTGGGGCAGTATGCTGATGCGAATGTACACTCGTTGGGGAGAAGCGCACGGCTATAAAGTCGAAATTCTTGATTATCAGGACGGCGATGTTGCGGGGCTAAAGTCGGTAACGATTCGCTTTGCAGGGCGTAACGCTTACGGTTTTTTGCGAGGTGAAAAAGGTGTACATCGCTTGGTACGGATTTCGCCTTTTGATTCGGCAAATCGACGACACACGTCATTTACGTCCGTTGATGTCATGCCTGAACTTGATAGTTCAGTTGAGGTAGAAATCAATAAATCAGATATTAAGCGTGACACTTTCCATTCTGGCGGTGCCGGCGGACAAAATGTCAATAAAGTCTCGACAGGTATTCGTCTGACCCACATTCCAACAGGAATTGTCGTACAGTCAACGATTGACCGAACACAATACGGAAATGAAGAAATTGCCTACAATATGTTGAAGTCCAAACTCTTGCAGATTGAAATGGAGAAAAAGCAAGCAGAAGTAGATGAATTGCGCGGCGACCAATCAGAGATTTCTTGGGGAAGCCAAATTCGTTCATACGTATTCATGCCTTATCAGTTGGTCAAAGACACGCGGACGGGGTATGAGACAGGTCAAATTGACAATGTAATGGATGGCGATTTGGATGGTTTCATCAATGCGTATCTGCGTTGGAAAACGCTCTGACAGTGAGCCGGATTTGACAAAACAGTTAAAATGATTTAAAATCTGTTAGTAATCAATATGTTACAGCACGAGGGTGATAAGATGAAGCGATTGCTTCATGTTGGGAAGACAAGCTGGGTATCTGTGATATCAAGTTATCATCACATTTTGCTTTGCTATCCATCCATTCTCTCTAAGGTGCTTGAAACAAGGCTGCTTAACGGGCGTCACTTATTTTTATGAAATTTAAAACGCATCAGTTAAGTTAAACCCAATCATTTCTGATGAGATTTTTTGACAAAACGGTCAAAAGCAAATCATCAGATCTTATTGCATAGGAAAGGTACGAATGAGTATTATTAAACTAAGCAATGTGACCAAGAAATACTCCAATGGCACTACGGCATTACGTAATATCTCGCTTGAAATCGAGCCGGGAGAATTTACTTATATCGTTGGTCCTTCAGGAGCTGGTAAATCAACTTTCATTAAGTTGCTCTACCGTGAACTCAAGATTGACAAAGGTTCAGGTCAGGTTGCAAAATACAACTTAGCGAAATTAAGACGTCGCGATGTTCCAATGTTACGCCGGTCAGTCGGCGTTGTTTTCCAAGATTATAAACTCTTGCCGAAAAAAACGGTTTATGAAAACATTGCTTATGCGATGGAAGTTATCGGTAAGCCACCGCGTGAAATCAAGAAACGGGTTAACGAAGTGCTTGATTTAGTCGGTTTGAAACACAAGATTCGTTCATTTCCCAATGAGCTTTCTGGTGGTGAGCAGCAACGTGTAGCGATTGCTCGCTCGATTGCTAATGCACCGAAAGTACTAATTGCGGATGAACCTACGGGAAATTTAGACCCTGAAAATTCTTGGGAAATCATGAATTTGCTTGAAAAAATTAATCTTCAAGGCACCACCATTCTCATGGCGACGCACAATAGCCAAATCGTAAATACACTGAAACATCGTGTTATTGCGATTGAAAATGGGCGAATTGTCCGCGACCAAGAGGAAGGAGATTACGGCTACGATGATTAGAAATTTCTTCAAGCATATCGGAGAATCGCTGAAAAACCTGAAGCGTAATGGCTGGATGACAGTCGCTGCAGTTTCATCTGTAATGATTACGTTGGTTTTAGTGGGAATTTTCCTGTCAGTGATTATGAACGTGTCAAATTTGGCAACGGATATTGAAAAAAATGTCCAAATCAATGTGTTTATGAAACTTGATGTTCATGACCAGCAAAAACAAATTCCAGATACCAAAGATAAGACAAAACTTGTAGATAATCCAAATTATCTCAAAGTTCACAATGAAATTCAGCAAGTTGCTGGTGTCCAAAAAATCACATTTTCAAGTAGAGACCAACAGTTAGAAGATTTGATTAAATCAATTCCGTCTTATAAACTTTTTAAAGGTGATGCAAATCCGCTTTATGATGCGTATGTTGTTACAGTAAAAACACCTTCAGATGTGAAACCTATTGCAGCAGAGCTTGCAAAACTTCAAGGCGTTGGCAATGTCAATTATGGTGGTCAAAATGCAGACCGTATCTTCAAATTGGCAAATTTCATTCGACTTTGGGGAACAGGCGCCGCTATCCTTTTACTCTTAGTCGCTATTTTCTTGATTCAAAATACGATTCGAATTACGATTATGTCGCGGCAGCGTGAGATTCAAATCATGCGATTAGTTGGTGCAAGAAACGGTTATATCCGTTGGCCTTTCTTCCTAGAGGGCGCTTGGGTCGGCTTATTAGGCTCGATTGTACCAAGTGCATTGTTAGTTTGGCTTTACAAAGTGGCTTATGAAGGCTTTACACCAACTCTGCATTCTGCAAATCTTTCATTGCTTCCACCAGCTACATTTATCCCGGAGATTATCGGGATTATGGTTGTTTTGGGTGTATTGATTGGTTCCTTTGGGGCATTGCTTTCAATGCGGCGCTTCCTTAGAATTTAAAAAACTCGCAAATTTGCGAGTTTTTTTGCAGCTCAATCAAAAAAGCATTCTTTTATCAAGTCGCTAAAGGTTTGGCAAAAAGGGCAAGGAATGCGTCGAAACCCAATAAACTTTGAAGCCTGGTTCTGCTGAGATAAAAACCCTGTCAAATATTTGACAGAGTTTTTATCTCAGCAGTACGTGCTAATACCCCCGCCTCTACCACGGGTGTCCATTCGCTCTATCTCCACTTCGTTACGAAAGACGTAAACTTCGTTTACTCTATTCGCAACCTTAACAGCACACCGTGCTGTTAAGCTGTCGATTTCACTAACCGACTAAAGTCGGAAGTTCAAATCGCAATCGACTAAAGTCGCAAGGCGAAATGGCTAGGCTGCGGAATAAGCAGGCACTAAGCTTCGAATTTCGCTCGACTAAATAAGTCTCTGCTTCATTTGAAAGCAGAAAAGAACACGCAGTGTTCTTTTCTCGTAGCACGAAGTGTACAGATGTTACTTGCTAAGTTAAATGTCGTAATCATCATCTGACATGGCTTCAACCTCACCCAGTAGATAAGAATTACCAACTTGAGAGAAGAAGTCGTGATTTGATGAGCTGGTCGAAATGCCATTCATGACGACAGGATTGACATCAGCGGCGGTATCAGGGAAAAGCGGGTCTTGTCCGAGGTTCATCAGTGCTTTGTTGGCATTATAACGTAGGAAAGTTTTGACCTCCTCTGTCCAACCAATCTCGTCATAAAGCAGTTCTGCATATTTTTCTTCATTTTCATAAAGCTGATAGAGCAACTCATACATCCAATCGCGGAATTCTTGTTGTTCAGTTTCAGAAAATTCATTGAAGCCCAACTGGAACTTGTAGCCGATATAAGTGCCGTGGACACTCTCATCGCGCAAAATCAGTTTGATAATCTCTGCGGCATTGACCATTTTATTGTTGCCGAGGTACCAGAGTGGTGTATAAAAGCCAGAGTAGAAGAGGAAGCTCTCCAGAAAGACGGAAGCCACTTTGACTTTGAGTTGCGCAGTGCCGTCTTCCAGATGCTCAGCACCATACTTGTAAACCTCGTCAATAATACGGGCTTTCGTCTGCATATACTCATTGGTATCAACCCATTCAAACAAATCGTCGATTTCACTTGTTGTCATGAGTGAGGAGAACACGGTCGAATAAGATTTGGAGTGGATACTTTCCATCATGCAAATCTGGTTGAAACAGGCAAATTCGTGCGGTGTTCGACTGGCTTCTTGGATAATGCGATTGCCGTCTTGTGACTGCATCGTGTCAAGCAAAGTAAGTCCAGCAAAGACTTTGGCAAAGGTATCACGCTCGAGTTCGGACAATGCGCGCCAGTCTTTCAAGTCATTGGACACAGGGACGCGCGTGTCCAGCCAAAACTGACTATGGAGCTTCTCCCAAGTGTATTTGTCAATCGGGTCTTCAATCGTGTTCCAGTTAATCGCCCGATAATAAGACGCATATTTCGGATTTTGTCCGCCTGCGAGCTGGTTGGTATTCATCTTTTTGCTCATGATAAGCCTCTTTCAATTCTTCTTTGGGTCTTGTAGGTCAAATAAGCCTGTCCAACAAATTTGGCGAGCACGTTGAGATGTTTGACCACGAGGTTTTGAATTTCTTCGATATCCACCTCTTTTTTCTCCGTTTTCAACAAATCTTGATAGACCAATTTTGCCACATTATTTGCCAAAAAATTAGCCTTGACAGGGTCAACATGATAAGAACTGATAAAATTCCCATTGATTTTACCATTATAGGCAGCTTTGAACACAGCCATTTGAACGCGCGCCAAATCAAAAGGAACAACACGTCCGTCACGCTTTACGATATTGATATTTTCAGTCATTTTATTTCCTCGTTAAATCAAACAGCTTTCACATTCATTTGCTCCGCCATGTTCCTCATCGCCTGTAAAGGTTCGAGTGTAGTACATGGACTTGATGCCGTGGCGATAAGCATAATTACGCAAAATACTTAAATCGCGCGTGGTCATTTTATTGGATTTGCCTCGTTTCCACTCATAAATGTCAAGGGTTTCAGGAATTTCTGAGCGTAGATACATGTTCATGGACAATCCTTGGTCAGTGTGTTCAGTCGCAGCAGCGTAAACCTTAATCTGCCAGCGCATATCCATGTCATAAGCAGATTTGTAGTAGGGAATGGTTTGTGAAGACAAGCCAAATGCAGGATAATAAATCTTGCCGACCATCCCTTCTTGACGTTCCTCAATCCGATTGATAATCGGTGCGATGGAGCTTGAGCAGTCATTCACATAAGAAATTGAGCCATTCGGCGCCACAGCCAAACGAAAAGCATTGAATAAGCCGCCTTCGTGAACATCAGCCGCAAGCTGTTGCCAATCATCAGGAGTTGGCACATGAATATCCTTGAACAAAGCACGCACTTGAGCAGACACATTGGCAAGATAATCCGTCGTCAAGTACTTCTCAAAATATTCGCCACTAAAATAGCTTGAAGCTTCAAAATTATGGAAAGTAGCGCCGCGCTTGACTGCTAAGCGATTAGAGGCTTTCAAGGTATAGTAGTTGAGCAGTAAGAAGTAAAGCCCCGTAAATTCAACGGCGGCATCAGAATCATAAGCAATTCCTTGATTTGCCAGATAGCTGTGCAATCCCATCGCACCTAAGCCAATCGCATGATTGAGCTGATTTCCACGGTTAATAGTAGGAACAAACTTCAGATTTGAACCGTCGGAAATTTGAGTCAATCCTTGAACCATTGCATCAATATCGGACTCAAAGTCGGCACCTGAGCGCATCATATTGATGATGTTCGTTGAGGCTAGGTTGCAGACGATATCCTGACCGAGTACTTCGTAATGTTGTTCTTCGTTAATCTTTGACGGCGTTTGGATTTGAAGAATTTCTGAGCAGAGGTTACTTCCCAAAATCCGTCCTTCAATAGGATTGACACGGTTTGCCGTCGAAATATTGATAATATAAGGATAACCTGACTCTTGTTGAAGCTCGGAAATGTCTTGTTCGACAGCGCGGGCGCGTACCCATTTGACCCGGATTTTCGGTAGCCCCGTTTCTGGGTCGATTTCTTTAGATTTTGCGACCATTTCGTCATATTTTTCGTCAATATCAATATAAGTGAACGGTATACCATACTCTTTTTCAACGAAATAAGGGTCAAAAATCGCCATGTCCGCATCGGCTTTACAGAGTTCGTAAAATTTATCGGGCACTGTCAAACCGAGTGATAGTGTTTTTAGACGAATCTTCTCATCGGCATTCTCTTTTTTCGCCGACAAAAAGTCCAAAACGTCCGCATGGAAAACAGGCAGATAAACAACACCTGCACCAGGCCTGCGACCAAGCTGATTAGAGTAAGAAAAACTATCTTCGAAAAGCTTCATCACGGGCAAAACACCTGTGGCAAGGCCGTCCATCTTTTTAATCGGTGAACCAGCAGCACGCAGATTGCCGAGAATAATACCGACACCACCTGCTTTTTTAGACAGATTGAGCGCATTTGTGATGCTGCGTCCGATGTCGTCCATGTTATCTTGCACCTGAATGATGAAACAAGAAGCAAATTCGCCGCGACGTTTCAGTCCGCAATTGGCAAGTGTTGGCGTGGCAGGAACAAAACGACGATTGATAATGGCGCGTGCCAGATTGGTTGCTAGTAGCTCATCACCATTTGCTTGATAAAGTGCGTTCATCAGCGTGCGGTCTTCAAAATCTTCGAGATAAAAAGCACCGTTGTTAGTGTGAAGTGCGTATTGCTTATAAAATTTGTAAGCTGCCATGAAAGACAAAAATTTGAAGCCGAAGTCTTCCAATTTGAAGCGCAAGTCTTCAATAAATTCAGCCGAATATTTTGCCAAAAACTCAGTTTCGTAGTAGTCATTATCCATGAGCCACTGCAACTTTTGCATATAAGTCACGACACCATTGTCATTTGCGATTTTGTCTTGGAATTCAGGCAATACCAGCACTTTTTTATCCTTTTGATAGGTAAAAATGCGATTAGGTGCAACATTTTCACTGAAAAAAGCGTCAAGCGCTTCATGGTCACGGTGAAGCGGAATTTGACCGTTGACTGGAATATTGATTTGATTATTCAGCTCAAAATAAGTTGGATTCTCAATCTTTTTTAGAGACATCTTTTACTCCTCTTCTACGGCTCAACAAGTATCTGACACCAAGCGAGCTTGGTTTACAGATACTTGCACAGCCTACTGTTCTAAATGTTCAAAGTGATTTTGACTAGATGAAAGCTTGATTTTGGCACCTTTTGATAAAGCAGTCAAAATTTGTTCGACCTGCGCTACATCTGACGGTGTGCCGTTAAATTCAAAATCATATAAAATCGGAATTTGATATTTTGCAGACAGCTCTTTTGCCGTAAAAATGTAAATTCCTGCAAAATTTTTATTACCTGTCCCGATGATGCCCTTGCAAAAAGCAGCATTCAGACCCCAGTCCATAAATTCAAAAACAGGGTCCATGACCTCTTGACTATGCTGAACGGTCGGTGTTTCCTCCGCATAAGAAGGGGTAATCAGCAAAAAAGGCTCGGTTAGTTCGATATCGGGTTCGTTTGCTGTAATTTCGATAGCGTTTTCATTGAATTCAGGCGCCAATTTCCCAATGAAACGGCGCGTTTGCCCTGTGATACTAAAATAGACAATTTTCATGATTTATACCAATTTCGCTAATTCGCCAGGACGGAAGCCAGAAAATGAAATTTCGCCTTTTGTCACAACAGGGGCAGCACGAAAGCCCATATCAATCACAGTTTGAATATATTCAGGCTGCTCATCAATATTGATTTCATCGAAAGCAACATCGTGTTCGCCGAGCCATTTTTTGACCATTTTGCACTGCATGCAGTTATTTTTTGAGTAAACAGTAACCATTTTTTCTCCTTTAAATGTAAGCCCACTGTTTTGAAGTGATAAAAATACCGACTATTTCACACCTTCGGCAGAAGGTAGTTGGTGTCCCTGAAGTCTATGAGACCCTAGGGCAAGAAATTGGAGGCTTCTGCACTTGAAGTACTGCTTCAAGGTTGGAGATGGAGTTTGCAGAGCAAACATCATTCGTATGCAGGTTTCTCAATTCATGTTTTTCACTCATTTCGAGGAGGGCGAACTCAGTTAAATTCTAAAATGAAGCAAGGACTCACTAGTGAGAGTCAAGCGAAATTCGAAACTTAGTGTTACTTATCCCGTTGCCTAGGACATGAGATATCTTAAGGCTACAGATAAAGAGAGCGAGGCGTTCGTCTTTCGTAACACGAAGTGCGTAGATAGCATATACTTCTGAGATGAATTGTACATTTATTTTAGTACAAAAAAAACTTCAAGTCAAGAAGTTTATACTAGATATTGTGTTAAATTATGTAAAAAATACTATATCTTGTGTTGTTTGCTCAGGTTTAAGCCCCACGGGACCACAGATTCTACTTGATTTTTTATTCGCGAAATATTTGATTTGTGGCGCACAATAATAATGCCTGCTAAAGCCAAAACAATCAGTGAAAAAATCAAATCATAGTTCGGCAAAATAAAGTGTATGGCAGGAAATAGAGCAATACCTAAAATCGCCGCCAGAGCTGCAGAAATGCTTGATAAACTAATCATGCTGAATAAATAAAGCATTACTACAAAAATAATCAAAATATAGAGCAAAAAAAGTGGACTATAACCTAAAATCACACCACCAGAAGTTGCTACCGCCTTTCCACCATGAAAACGGTCAAAAATGGAAAAAGTGTGTCCGATTACTGCAAGCAATCCGAAAATTAGCACGGGAATACTATGCACATTAAAAATTGTTGGCAGAAGTACCGCAAGCGTTCCTTTGAGCAAATCAAAAAGAAAAACACCAATCCCAGCTTTTACACCTAAAATACGAAAAGTATTCGTCGTCCCTGTGTTTCCAGAGCCGAATTCATGCAGATTTTTCTTGAAAAAAAGTTTCCCCACCCAAAGACCCGCAGGAATTGCACCTAGTAAATAGGCAACCACTAATAAAAGTCCACTAATCATTATTTTTTCCTGTAAAATTATATTTGACTTGGCAAGTATGTGCTATCTCATTTCCTTGCATTTATATAGGATATTTCTAAACCTTACTAATTAACCTAGTAAGTAGAACCAAGTTATACTACCCTAGGGTCAGTCGCTTTAGCGACTAGACTTTATGGAAAGGCTAACATCAGTGGAGGAGAAAGAACCCCCACTGATAAAGTAATCACTTCAAATCTATCCTATATATTATCTGCCCTTAATTAAGGGAAATTCAACTTCTGCTAAATCTGTCTTATTATAACACAAAATCCAGAAAAATTTTTGAAAAAATTGAAGTGAATTTTGACAAACTAGCGACAACAAGTTAAAATAGAAAAGATGATATTTTGGCATGGACAGCATATCATGTTACAGGAGAACAAATGGTTATAGATATTAATAATTATGATGACAGCGCAATTCAAGTATTGGAAGGCTTAGATGCCGTTCGCAAACGCCCCGGCATGTATATTGGTTCGACAGATGCGACAGGTCTGCATCATTTGGTTTGGGAAATTGTTGATAATGCTGTCGATGAAGCGCTGTCGGGATTTGGTACAAAGATTAGTGTGACCATTAACCAAGATGGCTCGCTGACGGTTGAAGATGAAGGACGCGGAATGCCTGTCGGAATGCATGCGACAGGCATACCAACGGTGGAGGTTATCTTCACAGTCCTTCACGCAGGTGGAAAATTCGGACAGGGTGGTTACAAAACCTCTGGCGGACTTCATGGTGTAGGTTCGTCCGTTGTCAATGCCCTATCAACTTGGCTTGAAGTCGAGATTACACGAGACGGCAGCGTTTACAAGCAGCGTTTTGAAAATGGCGGACATCCTGCAACCACTTTACTGAAAATCGGAAAAGCGCCAAAGTCGAAGACAGGCACCAAAGTTACTTTTATGCCTGATGCGAGCATTTTTTCGACGACGGAGTTCAAATACCAGACCATTTTTGAACGCCTCAATGAATCCGCCTTTTTGCTCAAGGAAGTCACACTAACGCTCACGGATAAGCGGACAGACGAGACAGCAGACTTTCACTATGAAAATGGTGTACAAGATTTTGTCCATTATCTTAATGAGGATAAGGATTCACTCACACCAGTGCTTTATTTTGCGGGCGAACAAGACCATTTTCAAGTCGAAGTCGCCTTGCAGTACAATGACGGCTATTCTGAAAATATCCTTTCCTTTGTCAATAATGTCCGCACGAAAGACGGTGGAACGCACGAAGTGGGACTGCGCGCAGCGATTACGAAATCAATGAATGATTATGCGCGCAAAGTCGGCTTGCTCAAAGAAAAGGATAAAAATCTGGAAGGTTCAGATTATCGAGAAGGTTTGACGGCAGTCCTCTCGGTGCTCGTTCCCGAAGAATATCTACAGTTTGAAGGGCAAACCAAAGAAAAGCTCGGCTCGCCATTGGCACGTCCTGCTGTGGATGCGTTAGTTTCTGAAAAATTAGGTTTTTATTTACTAGAAAATGGGGAGCTTGCACAAAATCTTATTCGCAAAGCCATCAAAGCACGTGAGGCACGTGAGGCGGCACGCAAGGCGCGTGATGAGAGTCGTTCAGGAAAGAAAGCCAAAAAAGACAAAGGCTTATTGTCGGGCAAATTGACGCCAGCACAGACGAAAAACCCTGCAAAAAATGAGCTTTATCTGGTCGAGGGAGATTCGGCGGGTGGTTCAGCAAAACAAGGACGTGACCGCAAATTTCAGGCGATTTTGCCTTTGCGAGGAAAAGTGATTAACACCGAGCGCGCCAAAATGACGGATATCCTTAAAAATGAAGAAATCAACACCATGATTTATACGATTGGTGCAGGAGTGGGTGCTGATTTTACAGTTGAAGATGCAAATTATGACAAAATCATCATCATGACCGATGCCGATGATGATGGTTCACACATTCAGGTGCTACTTTTGACTTTCTTTTACCGGTTCATGAAGCCACTCGTTGAAGCGGGGCATGTCTATATCGCTTTGCCGCCGCTCTACAAGATGTCTGAAGGCAAGGGGGCAAAGGAAAAGACAGAATACGCTTGGACGGACGGAGAGCTTGACCAAATGCGTAAACATTTCGGTCGGAATGCCAATTTGCAGCGTTACAAAGGACTTGGTGAAATGAATGCCGACCAGCTTTGGGAAACGACAATGAACCCTGAAACACGTACATTGATTCAAGTGAAAATTGATGATGCAGCACAAGCTGAGAAAAGAGTATCTGTGCTGATGGGTGATAAAGTTGAACCTCGGCGAAAATGGATTGAGCATAATGTAAAATTTACGTTAGAAGAAGACGGAGCATTTTAATCTAGCAGGTGCCTGCTAATCCTTCGTATTTCGTACAAAGCAGGGCTGGGAAACTGGCATCGCAACTGTCAGGTTGTGCTCTAACATCAGTAGGGGAGAAAGAATCCTCTACTGACAGAGTAATCAGTTCAAAAGCTTAATGGAAATTCGTTATTTCCGAACAATAAGAAAGGAAAGAGGAGAAAATGCCAGCTCTAACTTTTTTATTTTCGGAAAATAAAATAAGATAGAGTGAGAGATTTGTGATGCTATTTTCAAGATAGCTCAACAAGTAGAAAGAAGTTTATGAACTCAAAATCTTCAAGAATCAGTGTGTTTCAAATGTCAATCATGACGATTATCACAATCGCTGGATTACGTGGCCTGCCTGCAATGGCAGTTATGGGCTGGTCGTCGATTGTGCTTTATCTTATTCCTGCGCTGATGTTTTTTGTGCCGAGCGCATTGGTTTCTGCTGAATTAGGCGCAAGTTATGACGGAGGCGTTTACCAATGGGCAAAAGAAGGGCTTGGTGAGCGCTGGGGATTAGTTGCAATCTGGATGCAATGGATTCATAATGTGGTCTGGTATCCTGCGCAGCTTGCTTTTGTCGCATCTGCGGGAGCTTCAGTCTTTGGGCTGAATCAGTTGCCTAATTCGGGAATCTATATTGCGATTGTCATTGTAATTGTCTTTTGGTGGGCAGTTTGGCTCGCATTAAAAGGCGGAAATCTGTTCGCAAAAGTAGCTTCTGGTGCGGGAATGATTGGTACGATTATTCCTGCAGTTCTGCTTTTGCTGTTGGGTGCTGCTT
>JAJXWC010000032.1 GCA_021781855.1 Bacillota bacterium
AGTTGCGACTGTTGCAGGAGGTGTCGCACTAGGGATAGACACAGCTTTTACAGCGATGAATGCATCAAATGCGATTACAGGTCATGATTTGCTCACAGGCGCTCCACTTTCTAACGGCAGCCGAGTACTAAATGGTGTTCTTGCGGTTGCGGGTGTCGCTGCGCCGTTTGCGGCTCCTCTGGTGTCAAAGGGAGTAAGAAAGATTTTTGGAAAAAGTGGAGTCGTTGAAGTTAATATTCCAAAGAATATTTATCCAGAAACAGCTCAGCATATTGACGATGCTATAAAAGCAGGTCAGCCTAGCAAACTGACTATTGCTAGGGAAGGAGCAAAGGCAAATCGTAGAGCTTCACTAAAAGGTATAAAAACTATTCCTGGAAAAGATAGAGATGAATTTCCACCAGCTATGTTTAAGGAGGGAGGGAAAGGAGCCGATGTTCGGCATATAAGTCCTTCTGACAACAGGGGAGCTGGAGCTAGTATGAGTCATCAGTTGAAAGGTTATCCAGATGGGACAAAAGTTAAGTTTAACACACAGGTAAGGAAGAAATAAATGAAAGCAAATTGGATTGACATCAAAAAATTGATTAAAAATAGCTCAAATGATGTAAAAGTTGAGCTGTTGTCTGAGCAGAATACGGATTTAATAGAATCAATTAATGTGAGCGAAGACTCTGTACTGGGACAAGTGCTGTCTCATATTTCAGGTGTTATTATCAATGGGTATCTGCGAATTTACGGATTTACAGGCTCACTTGATATTAACAAATGGAATGATAAAATCAAGGCATATTATCCGGGGAACAAGTTAATAATTGCTCATGATGTTTTTGGGGGAGTTTTTGCAATTAATAATGGGGACTTTGACGATAACATTAGAAATATTTGGTATTTTGCGCCTGATACACTTCAATGGGAAAATTTAGAAATAAATTATGCAGATTTTATTTCATGGGTGCTGAGCGATAAGGTTTTAGATTTTTATGAAAGTTTTCTATGGAGCGATGCAGCTTTACTGTTGAAAAATATCGGGATAGATGAGGGAATATCAGTATATCCATGTCTATGGTCACAAGAATTAAATATAGAGTCTGCGAGTAAAAAAAGAGTTTCATTTGATGAAATACTTGGTATGAATAAGGAGTATCAGAAGAAATTTAAATTGGCTCAAAATTAATCAACGAACACTGCTTCTTTATAAAGATAGTACGTAGCGCCGTATATCCCTTAGCTCACCCGATTAAGACTGTCCAGAAAGTCGCAAAGGCAGCCGGCAAAGTTGTCCATAATGTTGCGAAAGCGGCGGTCAAGGTAGGCAAAGCGGCTGTGAAAGCAGTCAAAACCTTTGTCAAGAAGAATGCAAATACAATTACGACTGTCTTGACTGTCGTCTCAATCGCCGCAACGGTTGTCGCATTCTCAACAGGGATTGGGGAAGCTGCGACTGTTGCAGGAGGTGTCGCACTAGGGATAGACACAGCTTTTACAGCGATGAATGCATCAAATGCGATTACAGGTCATGACTTGCTCACAGGTGCTCCACTTTCTAACGGCAGCCGAGTACTAAATGGTGTTCTTGCGGTTGCGGGTGTCGCTGCACCGTTTGCGGCTCCCTTGATATCAAAGGGAGTGGGAAAAGTCGTTCAAAAGGTTTCGGATTCTAAAGTTGGAGCTGTGGCTACAAATATATTTTCTAAGTCGAAATATATTAATCCTAATTCTATTCGTTATAGTCAAAAATCAGTTAACGGCTCTCAAGATATTGTTGACAGTATGAAAACGAATGGTTGGAAAGGCGATCCTATTGATGTTGTGAGAATGAAGGATTCTAAGTTAACAACATTGGATAATACAAGGGGTGTTGCTGCTAGAAAAGCAGATATTAATGTAAAAGCTAATGTACATGGGTACAATGGAAAATTAAGTTCAGAAATGGTGGAAAGATTTACCACCAAACAAGGTGTTCCTAAGACGTGGGGGGATGCAGCAGATTTGAGAATTGCAAAACAAGGTAAAACATTTAAAACCAATTATCCACAAGGTTCATGGAAGATGAATAAAATTAAATAAAGAAGGTAAAAAGCAATGTTTGGAAAGAAAAAGATGGAACAGGATTTTCAAAAGCAACCGGCTAAACAAGATTACTTTTTGGAAGTGGCGGGTTTTGATTATCCAGAGGGATTTGAGAAACTTATTGACTTGGGATTAGTAGATTTTGATTCGTGGTATTTGTTTCACTCCTCTTTTTTGGAGGAGCGTTATAAAGGGTTGAAAAAGCGTTATCCAGAACGTAAACTTATTCCTTTTGCTCGCCTTGATGGAACAGACGATATTGCTTGTTTTGAAATTGGGCGCGGGGGAAAAGTAGAAATTATTCATGATTTCGCTGATTCGGGTTGGGAGCAAAGAGGAGAGTTTCAAACTATCTGGGAGTGGTTAGGATTTGTTGTCAATATTCTTATAAAGGAAAATGAAGAGGAGTAGTATTATGCAAACAATAACAAACTTTTGGGCGAAAATGTTCAACTATAAAAACAAAACAAACCGTAAAGACTTTTGGGCTGAAAGTCTTGCTTGGGGAGCGATTACGTTCGTTGTATATTATGCACTCTCATTTCTCCTTGGCGTTGCGAGTGGAGTTGCTGGCGCTGATGAAGCCCCATTTATCGGGATTTCGGTATTTTTGCTGATTATCTTTGGCTTGATTTACGGACTCGCTTTGCTAAGTGCAAGCGTGCGCCGATTGCGAGACGGTGGGTTCAGCCCGTGGCTGGTTATTCTTGGGTTTGTGCCAGTTGGAAATATTGCTTTATTTGTTTTGTTACTATTGCCACCGAAATCAAAAGCAGGTGTAAATCAAGAAGTATGAATAGAGATGAAATGGACGAGGATTTACCCATCCTATTTCTGTTTTATAAAAAACTTTCGGACATCTCAATCCGAAAGTTTTATCTTTTTAAAAACTTATGACTACTTTTCCATGAGCATGGCGACTTCTCTGAAAATCAATCGCTTTTTGATAATCTGAAAGTGGGTAAGAAGCTGCGATAGGTAGGGTCAACTTTCCATCAACGAGTGCAGCTAAAATCTTTGCCATATCTTCGTCGGTGCCTTCGCCGCCCGTCGCGCGTGCAATATGAGCAGGGGGTTCTGGGAACATGATGATTGTGGACATTTTACGGGGAGATACTCCAAGTGCAAGCCCTACTTCTAAAGTTTCGTGGCTGAAAAGGTCAATCACAGCCGTGATGTTTTTATCACGCACACGCTCTATCAGCCCCTCGCCATAAGCAACCTGTTCTGCACCAAGTGACCGTAGAAAATCTGCTGTACGATTAGAAGCCGTACCAATGACCTTTGCTCCTGCTAATTGTGCAAGCTGCACTGCAAGTACCCCCACACCACCTGCTGCACCGGCAATCAAAAGTTTATCGCCAGCGGTTACATTTGCCTTGCGCAAGGCGACAGCCGCTGTCCATCCAGCCACGCCTAGTCCAGCTGCTGTTTCGTCAGAAATTTGTTCTGGTGTGTGGACAATTCTATTTCTTTCACCTAAATCCGTACTGATTAGAATATACTCAGCGGCTGCACCGTTATAAGTCGTGCCGAATACGCGTTCACCTATTTTATAATCCGTCACCTCTGCACCGACTTCGTCAATCACACCCGCAAAATCATAAGCAAAAATCTGCGGTAATTTTACACCAAAACTCTGTGCGATTTGCTCATTGCTCATGATAAGCCAATCCATCGGATTTAATCCAACGGCAGTCACGCGGATACGCACTTCGCGAGCGCGAGTATGCGGTTCAGGGACTTCATTGAGGGCGAGCACTTCTAGCCCACCGAATTGCTTGTATTGTAATGCTTTCATTATCAAGATGTGAGTCCGACTGCTTAGAAACGTAGAAAATTGCTGCTCGACTTGTGGCTTCAGCCACTTAGCGAGAATGGACAGTGGAGTGCAAAGCACGTAGCTATCTATTTTCCTGCCCTAGCTTCTAGGAGGGGGAACTCAATTCCTTTCCTTTTTTTGTGTATATTGTATCGGATTTAAACTTATTCTTGGCCCTTTAATACTGCTGCAAAGACTTTTGCGAAATCCGTTCCTTTTATTTTGCCTAAATGATAATCGCTTGCTTTTATTTCGTCGTAAAGCGCATCGGGAGTCAGTTGTTTAAGCGTCATCTGCGTATAGAGCTCAGCCTGACGGTCGCTCATGCCGAAAGACCTGTAATTTTCTCGAACCTGTTCAGGCGTGATGAGTTGAAGTGTTGCAGAAATGCCGTTTTTTGAAAGATTTTCCAGCCACTCTGCTGTCGTGAACCAGTCGGAAACGACATATTGCATGGTATGTCCAGTAGGCATCGCTGTGATTTTCTCAAAAATAACATCAGCAATGTCACTCGGCGCAACAAATGCTCGTAGAATATCTGCTGGTAAGGCAGAATAAATCGTCTGCTGTGTTTTTAAGGTTGGCAAATCCGCAAAAAGATTGGTGTAAAAACCGACAGGGCGAATCAATGCTACATTGACTTCTAGCAGACTGTTTAGCGCATCCTCAATGAAATGATAAGCGTAAAGCGCACCAGCATCAACAGTTTGAGCACCAATCGAACTGAGATTGACGACATTTTTTACACCAGATTTTATGAGAGCGGTCTTAAAAACAGCAGCTTGTTGCTCTGCCATCGTGTAGATATCGGTCGCTTGAGCAGGATTTCCTGAAATCATCAGATAGACAAGGTCGCTACCGGTGAAAGTTTGAGTGAGAAAGTCAACATCACGCATAGAGCCAACAGCAGCTTTACAGCCTAGTTTTTCAATATCAGGTACACGTTTTTCCGAGCTCGTAATGACGGTCAAGTCGTGCCCGGCAGCAACTAATCGAGGAATATACTCACGGTTGATATTGCCCAGTGAGCCTAAGAGTGTAATTTTCATTGTATTTCAGCTCCTTTTCTGCTAAAATAATGTCATATACTGACATCTGAGCTAAGTATAAAACTTTTAAAGCCGCTTGTCAAGAAAAATGTCATAAACTGACATGAAGGAAACGAAATGATAGACGAGAATGAAAATTTAAAATTGAACGTGGAAGTGATTGGCAAAGGAAAGCCAGTTTTGATTTTACATGGTTTAGCAGGGCATTTGAATACAATGAAAGTCGTGTTTGAGCCAATTTTTGCAAGAACAAATGATTATCAGAGGATTTACGTTGATTTGCCGGGCATGGGAGATTCGAATGCACCGATAGCATTTGCTTCGTCGGATAAGATTTTGGAAGCTTTGCTGCATTTCATAAAAGAGAAAATCGGACGGCCACTTTTACTTATCGGCTATTCGTATGGCGGATATCTGGCACGTGCAATTACTGTGAAAATGCCAGAGCTGGTTGATGGTCTTATGCTACTTGCTCCAATGGTCATTCCGACACATGAAGAACGCATGCTTCCAAGCAATGACTGGTTCAAAAAGAGTGAAAAAATTTCAACAAAAAAATATTTGAAAGCAGGTTGGAAGGAGGCTGACCCAACATTTTTGGCGGCTTTAGATGAACAGTATGCAGTCAGCTTTGAGATTGATGAACAGGCGCGCAAGGCGCAGTTTGACAAAGTTGTGCTCGTTGTACTGGGGCATCAAGATACGGTTGTCGGCTATTCTGACCAGCTCAGGTTGTTGACGGATTATCCGCGTGCAACTTTTTCAGTATTGGATTTGGCTGGACATAATTTGCAAATGGAACAGGTTGAACTACTTGCGGCTTTGGTGGAAAATTGGTTGAAGCGGAGCAAAAATGAAATCTAAACAAAAATTACAAGCTGCCGCACGTCAGTTATTTATGGAAAAAGGCTATGAAAATACCACAGTCCAGGAAATTGCAAATCTTGCGGGTTTGACAGAACGGACATTTTTTAGACAGTTCAAGGACAAGTCAGATGTGCTTTTTGACAGCGAAAATCATCTGGGAAAGCAAGTTGCAGCCTACATCAAAGCGAATGATGAATCTGAAAAAAATCCACTGAAACTTGCCGTTGATGCTTTTGCAGCTCTTGATGTGTTTAATGATAACCGTGAGCAGGCAGTCATGCGAAGTCAGATTATTGCTTCAAACCCTGATTTGCGAGAGCGTGAATTGTTGAAAGCAGAGACTTTGAAGGCCTCTATTCTTGCTGCTTTTATGGAAGATGAAATGGAGAACGATTCGGATAAAGCGCTGTATGAATTAGTTGCGTCAGTTTCCGTTGTCCTTTTTCATTTGGCTTTTCAAAGATTTATTGCGGACGAGACGCAGACTTTTTCTGAGCAAATGCTAGAGGTTTATGCTGTTTATCAACGATTAAAAAAATATTAGAAGTATGAATTGATTGTTCATTGAACGAATTGTTTCATCTCGAGAGATAAAAAGGATTTGACAGGTCTATCAAATTTTGCTATACTATAAAAAGTGCTTTTTTGCACAATCAGAAACGGAAATGGGGTGAAATTAGATGTCAAAAACACTTGTACGCAAAAACGAATCGCTTGACGACGCACTTCGCCGTTTCAAACGTGCTGTAACAAAGGCTGGAACACTCCAAGAGCTCCGCAAACGCGAACATTACGAAAAACCTTCTGTAAAGCGTAAACGCAAATCAGAAGCTGCACGTAAACGTAAAAAATTCTAATGATTTTTGAATCCTTGTCTGCCAGACGAGGTTTTTTTATAACAAGGCTCTGACCACTTAGTCAGAGCCTTGTTTTGATTGGGCGAATAAATTGAAAAATTTTACGTCGATAATCAGGACGTGCAATCAGACGAGCGATTTTTGCAAAGATAAATAAGGAAATTAAAGTAGCAAAAGCTGTTCCGATATTCAAAAATGTTAAAATTGCAATTCCCATACCAACAATATCAACAGCGAGAACGCCGTAATCAACAGGAAGTTTGAACCAAGCTTCCCCCAGTCTCCCAGTGAGTAAACCGCCGCCAGAAGTGGTTACAGATAAAAGAACGATTCCGCCACCAATACCTTGAAGCAGTCCAGCAATCAGACCAGAAACGATGAGGTTTGAAAAGATAAATTGCGGCATCGCAAAATTTCCAAAAAGCATTAGCCATAGCGTCAGCGCATTCATGACGATGAGCGTCATAATTGCTTCACGGCGTCCCAGCTTTTTCCAAGCGATGAGCAAAAGTGGAGTGCTCAGAAACCAAAAAACTAGCCCTGTATCAAAACCAAACAAATGATGAGCAATCAGTCCAAAATTAGTAAAACCGCCTGAGGCTAAACCATTTGGAAGCGAAATAGTTTTTACAGCAAAGGCAAAAATTCCAATGCCTATACTGCCGAGTACGGCATCCAAAATCCAATGCCGGTTGAAGTTGTCAGAACGATTGAATTTTGCCATATTCTTCTCCTTATATAAAATTTAATTTTTTTTAATGAAATGATAATTCTATTATAATAAAAGTGAAGCTAATCACAAAATAATATTCATTCATAGATTTTCCAAACCAAAAAAACTGATTTTGTGATATAATTATCTTATCAAAAAATAAATAGGAGATTTCCCAAAATGGCAAAATTGACTGTTAAAGACGTTGAACTCAAGGGCAAAAAAGTTCTTGTACGTGTGGACTTTAATGTTCCAATCAAAGACGGTGTCATCACAAACGATAATCGAATTACGGCTGCATTGCCTACCATCAAGTATATTCTTGAACAAGGCGGTCGCGCAATCCTCTTTTCTCACCTTGGTCGTGTAAAAACAGAAGAAGATAAAGCTGGTAAGTCACTTGCTCCAGTTGCTGCAGCACTTGCAGCTAAGCTTGGCAAAGGTGTGCTGTTTGTTGAAGAAACACGTGGTGCAAAACTTGAAAATGCAGTAAATTCACTTAAAGACGGTGAAATTTTGCTCGTTGAAAATACACGTTTCGAAGATATCGACGGCAAGAAAGAAAGCAAAAATGACCCAGAACTTGGTAAATACTGGGCTTCACTTGGTGATGGTATTTTCGTCAATGATGCTTTCGGTACGGCTCACCGTGCGCATGCGTCAAACGTCGGGATTTCTGCAAACGTAAAATACGCTGTTGCTGGTTTCCTGCTTGAAAATGAAATTGCTTATATTCAAGAAGCCGTTGAAGCACCTGTTCGTCCATTTATCGCTATCCTTGGCGGTTCAAAAGTTTCAGACAAAATCGGTGTTATTGAAAACCTTCTTTCTAAAGCTGATAAAGTCATCATCGGTGGCGGCATGGCTTATACGTTCTTGAAAGCTCAAGGCTATGAAATCGGCACGTCACTTGTTGAAGATGACAAACTTGATTTGGCTAAAGATTTACTTGAAAAAGCGGCAGGCAAACTTGTATTGCCTATTGACCATAAAGTCGCAAATGCTTTCTCTGGCTACACTGAAGTCAAAGAAACAGTTGACCAAAATATTCCTGTAGGCTTCATGGGACTTGATGTCGCAAGCAAAACGATTGCAGACTACAGCACGCAGCTTGAAGGTGCTAAGACAGTTGTTTGGAATGGCCCAGTTGGTGTCTTTGAAAATCCTGATTTCCAAGCGGGTACGATTGGCTTGATGGAAGCTATCGTGAAACAACCAGATGTGAAATCAATCATCGGCGGTGGCGATTCTGCAGCAGCAGCGATTAATCTTGGCTACGCTGATAAATTCAGCTGGATTTCTACTGGTGGTGGCGCTTCTATGGAACTCCTCGAAGGTAAAGTACTTCCTGGACTTGCTGCTTTGACAGACAAATAATGTAAAAGCGGACGAAAGTCCGTTTTTTTTATGTTCCAAAATTGAGCTTGGCAAGGGCATGATATCTTTGGATTCTGGACAACGAAAGCTTATGTGCCCTTCTGCAAGGTAAAACGGCAAGCTTTAACTTTAGGCTCTTGCTTCATTTGTGAGGGGGAAGAAGCTTTCACAGATGAAACAATCGCTTTAAATGATACAATTTGTCATCAATAAATTAAATCTTTCAACTTTTCTGTAAGAGAATTTGCTCAAAAATCTTGTATAATAGTGAACAATCTTGAATTGGGAGGAGTATTTTGTGAACCAAAAGAAAAAAAGAACTTTGCGGCAATTGATGCTTGGAGCAATGTTAATGGGCTTGGGGATTGTTATTCCGATTGTAATGCCGGCAAAAATTGTAATTGGACCGGCGTCATTTACGTTGGCCTCGCATGTACCAGTCATGGCAGCGATGTTTTTTAGTCCTTATTTAACGGTATTTGTGGCTTTAGGGACAGCCATTGGCTTTTTGCTTGCCATTCCTGTAGCGACAATTTGGCTACGGGCATTGACTCACCTAGTAAGTATGGGAATTGGAGCTTTTGTGCTTGCTAAAATGCCTGATTTGGTAAATAAAAGAGTCAAATTTCAGATTTTCAATTTATTATTGGGAATTTTTCATGCCGCACTTGAAGTTCTGGTTGTTTGGATTTTTTATGCCGTAGGCATGGCACCGCTAGAACCGCAGGCACTGCTAGGTTTACTCTTGCTGATTGGATTTGGCGGTATTATTCAAAGTATGATTGATTTCAATCTGGCATTTATGCTATGTAAATTCTTGAGTAAAATGGTCAATATTGAAATTTTTGCGCGTGCTAAAGCGAAATTAACAATGAACTTGGCAGAATGAAGTAAAGGCTAAGTTTGAAGTTTGGTGTCAAGATAAAGGAACGATTGCCTGACTGTTAGCACAGTAGTGCAAATATTGAGACAGAAATAAAGGAGCATTTCGGCTTCTTTTTTGATACAATTAGAATATGAAAAAAAGGAAAATATTTTTCTTGTTCATCTTTATTTTTTTATTGGCTGTAATTGTGATGGGATTTGAAGCGACTCATTTAAACTTGGAAAAAGATAAAGTGAAATTGCTTAAAGGAGGTAATCCTTATCCTACCATAGTGGAATATAAAGGTGTGAAATATGAAAAATGGCAACTTCTAAACCAAGGACAGGTAAAACTGCCGAAGTATCATTTAGCTGACTTTATTAATAAAATGAGTCCAGAAAATTTGATGTTTTATCGGGTGCAGGCGCATAATAATCTGCTCGCCTGTCTGGATAATAATTTTGAGAGTCCTCATGCGCAGTATTATCAAAAAATTTTGAAGTGACGACTTCATCTGTGAGGGATTACGGATGTTAGGGGGCATGTTATGTCAGGTCACCATATCGCTTCGCTCTGCTAGCCATTCGACCACTTGTGGTAAGAAGCGGAAGAATAATCAGGCACTTGCTAGGTTAAAATAGGTAAATAAATGAAAAAAATCACAGTAAAAGTGCAGGCAGCAAAAAAGCTGCGTGCAGGCTATCCTTTGTTGGTGGCAGAAGATTTGACGGATTTGTCAAATCTTAAGGAAGACGATTTTGCGCAATTTTATGATGAAAAGCAGCATTTTATTGGAACAGGCTATTTGTCAAAGCAAAATA
This sequence comes from Bacillota bacterium, assembly GCA_021781855.1. Classification (GTDB taxonomy): domain Bacteria; phylum Bacillota; class Bacilli; order Lactobacillales; family Streptococcaceae; genus Lactococcus. Next base: position 10,444 of record JAJXWC010000032.1, read on the forward strand.
AGGGCATTGGTTGGCTCTTGACACATTCTGAGAGGTTTGTCAAAGCAGATTTTTATGCGGAAAAATTTTTGAATGCTCGAAAATTGCGCATTTCTTTTTTTAATGATGAGCTGACAACAGCATTTAGGCTTTTCAATGGAGAAGGGGATGGCTTAGGTGGTTTGACAGTAGATTTTTATGCTGATTTTGCAGTTTTCAACTGGTACAATCCATTTATTTACACGCAAAAGGATGAGATTTTATCTGCTTTTAAAGCAATTTTTCCAGAAATTAAAGGAATTTATGAGAAATGTCGTTTTGAGGGAGGATGTGAAAGTCAGCATATTTTTGGAGAAAATGCTCCAGAACCGTTGTTGGTACTGGAAAATGGTGTTAAATATGCAACTTATCTTAACGAAGGATTGATGACAGGCATTTTTCTTGACCAAAAAAATGTACGCGGCAAACTCGTAAACGGTTTAGCGGCAGGAAAAACGTTGCTCAATATGTTTAGCTATACAGGTGCCTTTTCCAGTGCAGCAGCAGTTGGTGGTGCTAGCCAAACAACGAGTGTAGACCTTGCTAAACGTTCACTTGACAAGACGCGCGAGCAGTTCTCAGCCAATGGGATTGCACCAGAGACTCAAAAAATTTATGTCATGGATGTGTTTGGTTATTTTTCTTATGCAAGAAAAAAGGAACTTAGTTATGACCTTATTGTGCTTGACCCGCCGTCTTTTGCGCGCAATGGGAAGAAAACTTTTTCGGTGGCAAAAAATTACGGAGAATTGGTTGAATCCTCAATTGAGATTTTGGCTGAAAATGGTATAATTATTGCTTCAACCAATGCTGCCAATGTCTCACGTGAGAAATTCCGTCAACTTGTAGAAGCTGCTTTGAAAAAGAAAAAAGTACCGTTCACAATTTTTCAAGAGGAGCATTTGCCAGCAGATTTTCATGTGGCGCGTGAATTTCCAGAAGGAGATTATTTGAAGGTGCTATTTATTAAGGTTGAGAAATGATTAATGAAAAATTTTCTCGAATTTTCATATCTTCTAAAAATCACTTATTTTACACAAAAAGAACCTATTTGTCAGGTTCTTTTTGTATTTTCAGCGGCATGGAATCCGGCAACCCAGCCCGTGACAAAGGCGCAAGTGACATTGTAACCACCTGTATAACCGTTGATATCCAGTAGTTCACCAGTCATATAAAGTCCGTCTGTCAGTTTGCTTTCAAGAGTTTTAGGATTGATTTCTTTGAGCGAGACACCGCCACCCGTAACGAAAGATTTTTCGATGGGGAAAGTACTGTCAATTTTGATTGGGAAAGCCTTCAACAAGCTTACAAAAATTTCCAACTGTTTGCTGTTAAGTTGTTTTGCAGGAAGTTCAGATGAAATTTCTGCCTGACAAAGTAAAAAAAGGAGCAAACGTTCTTGCAAAAGTCCTGAAAAAGCATTTTTGACGGATTTATCTGTTTTTGACCGTTTGGTCAAATCGGTCAAAAGTTCATTTGACGAGGATTTAGGAAAATTATCCAGTAAAACAGTCACGGATTGCCCATCTTTTTCCAAGCATTTGTTGATAAAACTTGAGCAACGCAAAGCTGCTGGCCCACTCAAACCAAAATGTGTAAAAAGTAAGTCATGACGGTGTTTAACAATGATTTTTCCCTTTGCATTTTTTACCGAAAGTTCGACTTCACGAAGCGAAATGCCTTGCAAAGTTTTGTCTAAAATAAATTTTTCATGAGAAATCAGCGCCGATTCTGTCGCATATAGTGGTGTGATTGTATGTCCCGCCATTTGAGCAAAAAGATACCCGTCACCTGTTGAGCCTGTTGAAGAATAAGCTTTTCCGCCTGTAGACAAAATAACAGAAGAAGCAAGAAAAGAAGTAGTTTCCGTTTCCGCACCAATTACGGTATTATTCGTCACAAGCAGTTTTTTTACAGTTGAACTCGAAAAAAGATTCACGCCCAACTGTAAAAGTCGCTTTGAAAGTGTATCAACAATCGTTTGAGATTTGTTCGTCACAGGAAACATTCGCCCGTGGTCTTCTTCCTTGAGCGGTGCGCCATTTTGCTCAAAAAAATTAATAATATCCAGATTAGAAAATTGAGTGAAAGCACTGTGCAAGAAACGGCCATTTCCTGGAACATTGCTGATAATTTCCTCAACAGATTGCCGATTAGTCACATTGCAGCGCCCACCGCCTGTTAGAAGTAGTTTTTTACCCACCCGTTTATTTTTGTCAATCAGCGCTACTTTTGCGCCATTCTCTGCTGCCGAAATTGCAGCCATCATGCCGCTAGGACCAGCACCGACAACGATTACATCGAATTTATTCATACTTAATTATAACAAAAATTGATTCGTTTCTGTTTTTAACGTAGCAAGTGCGTGCTAATTTCTTCGCCCCTCACCACAGGCATCCATTTGCTCTATCTCCACGTTGTTACGAAAGACGTAAACTTCGTTTACTCTATCTGCAACCTTAACAGCACACTACGAAAGATGAGAGCTTCGCTCTCTCTATCTGCAACCTCAACAGTACACCGTACTATTGAGCTGTTAACCTGTCGATTTCACTAACCGACTAAAGTCGCAAGACGGCGAGGTAAGCAGCACAAAGCTATACTTTTGTTCTACTGCCGTAGGGTCAGTCGCTTCAGCGACTAGACTTCTCGGACAGGGGACCTGATATCGCAGATGTCAGGTTGTTCTTTAACATTGATGGGGGAGAAAGAATCCCCCCTCTACTGATGAAGTAAGTAACCGCCTCAATAGAGTGTGCAGTCAAAGCTGCACCAGTTCATCCATTTTTTCCCAAACAAATGGCGTATGGGTCGCAATAATCACCGTTGATTGCTCACTTAGAAGTGACAAAATTAAATCAATAATCTCATGACCATTCTTTTCATCCAAACTCGCTGTTGGCTCATCCGCCAGAACAATCGGCGGATTTTTTATCATCACCTTCGCAATCGCTACCCGCTGCGCTTCGCCGCCGGATAAAGAATAGATTTTCCGTTTCAAATCTGCGGATAAGTTGACCTTTTTCAGCGTGTCTATCATGATTTTTCGTTGCTCAGCCTTTCTCACTTTCTTTCCCACAAAAGCAAGCGCCAGATTCTGCTCAATCGTTTCATTGTCAATCAAACCGTAATTCTGAAATAAATAGCCGACATAATCTCGGAAATAAAGCTGCTCTTTTATCGCTTTCAAGTCTTTCCCATCAATCAGCACCTGACCAGCATTTGCTTTTTCAAGCTTACCGATGATATTCAAAAGCGTTGTCTTTCCTGAACCCGAAGCGCCCACCAAACCATAACTCTTTCCCACTTCAAAGCAACGAGAAAAATCCGTCAGAATCTCATGCTCACCAAAGTTCTTCGTCACATTTTTCAATTCAATCATCTCATAATCCTTTCAAATAAAGTACATTTGCCCGCCGTTCGCGCCGCACCTGTACTGCAAATAGACTGAACACTAATAGCAGATAAATCGCAGGCACAACAAACGCTTCGTTCGGCACGTGAAGCCAGAAACGCGCCACAAATGAAATCAGAGCCACAAGTATCACGACTACCGCCAGATAAATCATGTGAATATCCAACCAAGATTTTCCTGCTAAACGCTGAATTAAAAATTCTTTTCGATTTTGATAAAGGTAAATGGAGTTGAGTAGTGAAATCAAGAGCAGTGAAGAAAATAAACATAAAATATTAACAGCTAACAAGATATTACGCTGGTTCGCCTCCACATTTAACCGCTGTGTCACAGCTTGATATCCGTTAAAGAATGAACCTTGATATTTTTGTAAATTGTATTTTTCAAAAATTTTATTAACCGCTTTCTTATTTGTTACTAATATACTTCCCTGCGATAAAAAAGCAAGGAAATTTGGAGCGACTGTTTTTGAATTCTCATTTTGAAAACTTTCAGCACTATATACAATAATCACAGGATTCACGACAGAAGAATAATTATTCATTTGATTTTTCATAACAGAATAAGTAAAATAAGACTGAGCTTGGTATGTTGATATGATTGGAGTTTGCGATATAGCGGGATACATGGACTCTTGAGCACTTTTCCAATAGTAGGAAATTGTACTAACATTTGATTTTTGACTATTCGGTATGAGAATCGCATAGTTTCCAGTCCCAAGATGCTTGATTTTATTTTTTACAATCGTTGGTAGTTTTATTTTTTGCTTTTGAAGAAAAGTATAGTTCACGTATAAAGTATTCGTCCAACCTGTATCTGAACCAACATAATTATTCATATACTTATGATACTCCTCCTCATTTGTTGCGTTTTGCAACTCTGACGATTGTGCAAGGACTGTACTGGGTTCTTTCAAAAGAGCAAGTAGAAAATCTTTTAAATGTATCTGCAGCTCTTTATTCGTTTGTGCTGTCAATGCAATCTGCCCCAAAAGCGTTGGCGCAGCATATTGCTGGTTGCTTTTCCAGCTTTTTTGAGCAGTTTGAAGTAAATGAACCTGTTTATCCGCTTCATTAACCTTGGAAATTGAATTCATAGAAGCAAAAAGAGCTAATATTTGGAAAGCAATAATGACAATCATCATCATTCCCATTGGACTCTTTCCTTTAATCGCAAGGTTTATCGATTGCATTTGTAAAAAGTAAAAAGTGGATAAAGTAACAATAAGATTTAAAAGCAATAAAATTACCGTTCCAAACATTAGTACAAGTGCCAAAGATTCCATATAAGCCGTCCAGAGCTTATCAATGAGCAAAAAATAAATAAAACCAGAAAGTAAAGATAAAATAAACACGAAAAAAGTAACCTTGCTTCCCCCTAATAGCCCGAAAAAAGTTAATTTAAATCGACTTTCACCAGATAATCTGTGAATTCCCATCGCTTTTATTTGAGAAATATAACTTGCAAGCAATAATGTACAAAACGTGACAGCAATAATCAAAAGTGGAACCATGTATAAACGAAGCAAATCTTGCAAAGGCTCTAATCTTGAATCCGTTTCAGTAGCAACCGTTAAATTTCCTTGAGCATTTAACTGATTCGCCAAAGCTTTCGCCGTCAGACCGGAGCCAATGATAATGTAGTTCGTATTATCATTGCTATTTGCAATAATTTGTGAATTTTTTTCCTCTGGATAAATGCCTGGTAAAGTTCCCTTTCCTAGTTTTTGAAAAACATAGTTCCCCATCATTCCATCTTGTGGATTATCAGATTGTGCAATAATTTGTTTTGCTATCACTACATGACTTTTTTCAGCAATTTTTTGAATTTGATTGACCACTCCCACTTTACCATTCATGATAAAAACGGATTCTACAACACCTCCAGGAATAGGAGCAGAATAAGTCAAAATATCCCAAATTGAAAAGATAGTAAGTAAAGTCATTGAAAAAATAATGACGATATTTTTTAAAACTTTATACATCAGCATCCCCTAAAAAGCCCGAAGGAAATTTCCTTCGGGTACTTATTTAATTCAGAACAGGTCCCCATCCAATAACGGAACAAGAATAATAAATATCTGCATTACTAGCAACAGTAAGATGTGCGTTTGAAACATAGTGTACGGGTTCACTCACAGTATCATCAGCCCCATTTGTGTAATTGTAAACATCACTCCAATGTGACTCAACATTATCTGTTAGGACTGATTCAGCATAAGTAGTAGATGTTTTTCCATACACCCACGAGCGATTGCTATCAGTAGCGACCGTAGTTGTGGATGCCTGAGCTAGAATAGCAACTCCTGCGATTGATACGACTGCGGCAGACACTGCAATAAACTTTTTGACTTCCATAATAAAGTCCTTTTCTAGCTTATTTTTCTAAACAAGCAAAATGTTTTTTGTATTTCAGTATCAGACCCATCTGTAATGACTTTTCGAATTTTAAAGTCCTCCACCAATAATCATTATTTTATTGAGTTTTCTCATGAATTTTTTCTTCTTTCTTCTGTTTTTTTCTATATTTTTATTATATACTATTATTTGAACAGTAGTATTTTAAGTATCAATGAAATTTTATAATATA
>JAJXWC010000033.1 GCA_021781855.1 Bacillota bacterium
AATGGTTTTTGCAAAGGAAACAAGTCGCTTAGACATAGGCCTTCGGCATAACATATAAGAGCTAACTTTGCCTATGGTTAGCTCTTTTTTACATTCAATTTAAAGGATTATTGATGCAAAAATAAGTAAAAACACTCAGGATGAGTTTGTCCTGGGTGTTTTTACTTTATATATTATCCGATGAATTTCTTCCCTTGTTTGCGTAAGATGAGTTTTGTGACTTCGATTACGACGATGCTAACGAGTGATAATCCGATTGCAATCAGCCAATGGGTTGGAGAAAGGCTGGTGATTTCGAGGGCGCCCATGAGGAAAGGGACGTGGGTGAAAATTGCCGTGATGGCAAGTGAGAGCAGGGTGGTGCCGAAAATCATTTTGTTACTGGTCAGTCCGATTTTGAAAATTGATTCATTGCTGCGGGCATTATAGACGTTGATGGTTGAGGCGAGGGTCAAAATGACAAATGCCATCGTTTGTCCGAGCATGTGACTTGGCGCGAGACCGCCGATTTCAACAAAACGTCCAAGTGCAAAACCAATCAGGGAGGTGACGATGAATGCGGCAGAACAGGTCGCAATCCGTGTGCTGACCCCACGAGAGAAGAGACTTTCTTTTACGCCGATTGGTGGCTGTTCCATAATATAACTGTCGGCTTTTTCGCGTGATAATCCAAATCCTGGAATACCGTCAGCAAGCACGTTGATATAGAGCAACTGCATGCCAGTAAAGGGCATTCCCCAACCAACGACCGCACCAAAGAGCATGATGAGGATTTCGGCGACATTGGCTGAAAGAAGATAGTAAATCGTCTTTTTAATATTTGCATAGACGCGCCGACCTTCGCGTACGGCACCAACAATCGTGGCAAAATTATCATCAGCAAGTACGATGTCGGAGGCCGATTTGGCAACTTCTGTACCTGCAATTCCCATCGCTGTGCCGACATCAGCAGCGCGTAAACTTGGCGCATCATTGACCCCATCGCCTGTCATGGCGACGATTTGTCCTTTATCTTGCCAAGCTTTGACGATGCGGAGTTTGTCCTCAGGGCTGACGCGCGCATAGACGGAAATTTTTTCAATGTCAGCTTTCAGCGCATCGTCAGTCATTGCGGATAGCGTCAATCCATCAACCACACGGTCTCCTGTCCGGTAGATGTCAAGCTCTTTGGCAATCGCTTTTGCGGTCAGCGCATGGTCGCCTGTAATCATGATAGGCTTGATGCCCGCAGTCCGTGCCTCGGCAACAGCGGCTTTTGACTCTGGACGTGGTGGGTCAATCATGCCGATGATACCAAGAAAATGCAAATCCTCCTCAAGCTCTGTCAAATCTGACGGCAACTGGTCAATGACTTTGTAAGCCAGTGCCAAGACACGTAGGGCATTGTCCGCAAACTCATCATGAACCTGCTGAGCTTCAAGGAGTAATGCTTCCTCTGGGTCAGTTTGCAAGGCGGCTGTACCGTCAATATTGAGAATATGAGGGTGATGTGTCGTATGATTGCTCGTTGGTGCGAGGCGGTCAAATGCGCCTTTGGTCAGCACCATATAGCGTCCTGTATAAGTCGGATGAGGAATGACAACAGACATTTTTTTTCGTGCGCTGTCAAAGGGGAGCTCTGCGATTCGTTTTGGTGCTCGCTCAGGATGATAGAGGTCGTGTTTGATAAGAAAACGGATAATTGCCGCTTCTGTCGGGTCACCAAGCACCTCCCATTCACCATTTTTGAGCTGAGCAGTAGCATCAGAGGCATAGGCAAAGTTTTGCATCAGGGTAACTTCGTGGTCAGATAAATGTCCGCCTGACCAAGTATCATTGCCAGAGAGCCAGAGCTTTTGAATGGTCATCTGATTTTGTGTGAGTGTACCGGTCTTGTCAGAAGCAATCACTGTCGCATTTCCGAGCGTTTCGACGGCAGGGATATTACGGATAATGGCTTTTTTATAGGCCATATTTTCCACACCGTAAATCAGGCTGAGGGTGACAATGACAGGAAGCGTCTCAGGTACTGACGCAATTCCCAGTACGACCGCCGTCATCAGATTGTCAATCAAGGGAATGTAAGTCAGGAAAAAATTGACAAAGAAAATAATCGCACCTGCAATGAAAGCAACAGCAGTCAGGCGTTTGGCAAGGGTGTCAATCCGCTTTTGCAGCGGCGTTTTGCCTTTGACTTGCTCTTCGATGAGTGTGGCGATTTGACCCATCTGAGATTGATTACCAACGGCTACAACAACGCCTTGTGCTGTGCCGTTGAGGACATTGGTGCCTGAGAAGACCATATTGAGCTGGTCGCCGAGTGGAACGTCCTCAGAAATCTCCACAGCTGCATCTTTGTCAATTGGCTCAGATTCACCTGTCAGCGAGCTTTCATCAATTTGCAAACTGTTGCTGGCAATCAAACGAACATCAGCACCGACTTGGACGCCAGCAGTGAGCTGAATGATGTCCCCACAGACCAATTCGCTAGAAGGAATGGTCTGAATCTTGCCGTCACGGAGCACCGTCGAGGTTGGCGAGGAGAGCTTTTTCAGGGCAGCAAGTGCATTTTCTGCTCGACTTTCTTGAAAAATCGAAACCACAACATTGATAATCACAATCATCAAGACAACAATTGTTTTGGTGTAGTTGCCATTTCCAATGAAAGCGAGGTAAGCCGCCAATAATGAAACTAAAATGAGAATAACGTTCATCAATTCGAGGAGATGATGCCCGATTTTTTGGAAAATATTTTGTTTCTTGGCTTCTAAAAATTCATTGGGACCGAAGCGCATGCGATGGTCTGTAATCTGTGCTTGGTCTAATCCTTTTGTGCTACTGACTTTATAGTAGTCAATTATATTTTTGAGGCGTTCTGTTCTGTAGTTCATAACTTTTCCTTTCTTGAAAAAATACTTATAATATAATTATAATGTTTTTCTCATTTTTAACAAAATAATATGGGAAATGGTATATTTTGAAAAAAGCTGTATAAATCGCTGAAAATATGGTATTATAATGATTATGGACACAAAAACAGTAAGTGAATTGGCAGAGCTTTTTGGTGTGACGCGTCAGGCGATGAATAAGCGAGTGAAGTCCATTGAGGGGCATTTTGTCGAGAAAAATGATAAAAATGTAACAGTTGTTAATGCTGCAGGAATTCGGGAATTAGAACATTTGTATGGTAAGGTCGTGACGGCTGAAGCTGAAGTGGTGGAGGCAAATGAAAAAGCTGCTACAACTGATTTGACAGTAAAAGCGGATGACGCTGCTTCAAAGGCGTATGAAATGATTTCAGCTTTGATGAAGGATAAGAATGCGGAAATTGAGCGGCTTAATCAGCAACTTTTGTCAAAAGACCAGCAGTTGACTGCCAAAGATGAGCAGATTGCAGAAAAAGACGTGCAAATTAAAAAGCAACAAGAGTTAATGGATAAAGCTTTGACGGACCAACAGGCATTTTTTGCAGATTTACAAGAAAAGATGAAGACGGCAGGAGAAAATCGCGGATTTTTTGCGCGTTTGTTTGGGAAATAAGATTTGATGACTTTATCAAATAATGAAAAGGCTTTTTGATAATCTTGTCAGAGCCCTTTTTTGATTAAAAGATAAATAATCAATTCAAGCAGATTTAATCATTCTGTCAGATTTTATGAAATCATTTTCATAGTGATAATAGTGCGGAATCCGCGAGGATAGTACACTTCTCAGAGTTTGTCCTTGCAAAATTTCGAAAAAGTGTTACAATTAAATATGTAAGTTAAATGATTAACTTAGTCAATTTAAGAGGAGCAATCCTTTTATAAAAAATTAAAATTCCTATAAGGAGGCAACTACTCATGGTAGTTAAAGTTGGTATTAACGGTTTCGGTCGTATCGGTCGTCTTGCACTTCGTCGTATCCAAAACGTTGAAGGCGTTGAAGTTGTAGCTATCAACGATTTGACAGACCCTTCAATGCTCGCTCATTTGTTGAAATATGATTCAACTCAAGGTCGTTTTGATGGTACTGTTGAAGTTAAAGACGGTGGATTTGATGTTAACGGCAAGTTCATCAAAGTAACTCAAGAACGCGACCCTGAACAAATCGACTGGGCTGGCGCTGGTGTTGAAATCGTGCTTGAAGCAACTGGTTTCTTCGCAACAAAAGCTGCTGCTGAAAAACATTTGCACGCTAATGGCGGAGCTAAGAAAGTTGTTATCACAGCACCTGGCGGAAATGATGTTAAAACAATCGTTTTCAACACAAACCACGATGTATTGACTGGTGAAGAAACAGTTATCTCTGCTGGTTCATGTACAACTAACTGTCTTGCACCTATGGCTGATGCTTTGAACAAAAACTTTGGCATTTTGGCTGGTACAATGACAACTGTTCACAGCTACACTGGTGACCAAATGCTCCTTGATGGTCCACACCGTAAAGGTGACTTCCGTCGCGCTCGTGCTGCAGCTGTAAATATCGTTCCAAACTCAACTGGTGCTGCTAAAGCTATCGGACTTGTATTGCCAGAACTTCAAGGCAAACTTCAAGGACATGCGCAACGTGTTGCTACACCAACTGGTTCATTGACAGAACTTGTTTCTATCCTTGATAAGAAAGTTACTGCTGATGAAATCAATGCTGCAATGAAAGCTGTTCAAAACGAAAGCTTTGGTTACAACGCAGACCAAATCGTATCTTCTGATATCATCGGTGAAAGCCACGGTTCAATCTTTGACCCAACTCAAACAGAAGTTACAACTGTTGGTGATGTTCAACTTGTTAAAACAGTTTCTTGGTATGACAATGAAATGTCTTACACTTCACAACTTGTTCGTACACTTGAATATTTCGCTAAAATCGCTAAATAAACAGTGTTCAATAAAAAACCAGTTTCGGCTGGTTTTTTTTTGTGTTCATTTTTGTTAATGAATTTTAAAAATGTTATAATAATATGAAAAATATTACTTTATCGGAGAAAAAAACATGAAAAATACAAAAATGTCTCGTCCGAAGATATGGGCGCTGATTGGAGCTGTTTTGGTGTCATTTGGAGCACTTATTACCCCTTTTCGGCTGATGAGTAGCTACCAGACAGAGCTTCGACAAGCGTCTGCGACTGGTTTAGATACTCAAATATTTCAGTCAACATATATCGTATCGGGTGTTTTGGGGGTGTTGCTTGCTGTGGTTGAGCTGGTGTTTATCTGGTTAGCCTTTGCTAAGATTGATAAAAAGCATAGAAATGGTTGGGCAATTTTTCTGCTGGTAATGGGAATTTTGTCGGTTGTCGGCGCATTTTTCACTCTGGTTGGCTTTGCTTCGCCAGTAGCAAGAGCGACATCATTTGACAGTATCGGGATAGGACTTGGCACTATCTGGGGCATTCTGAGCTCGCTTATCGTCGGAGTAAGCTTCATCATGGCATTTGTAGTGAAACACGCCGAACGCAAAGCGGAGATTTAACATGAAAAACGGTGGAAGCGCCGTTTTTAGTGTATAATGAAGCTATGAGATTAACAGACAGTATCCAATTTTTAAAAGGTGTCGGACCGAAATCTGCGGAAAATTTTCAGAAGTTGGGGATTTTTACGGTGGAGGATTTACTCTTATATTTTCCTTTTCGCTACGAGGATTTTGCTGCTCGGAGTGTCTTTGAGTTACTTGACGGTGAGAAAGCGACCATCATTGGGACGGTCGTGACGCCTGCTAATGTCCAGTATATCCGCCACAAGATGTCGCGACTGTCTTTCAAAATAAAGCAAGGGGAAGCTGTTGTGGCGGTCAGTTTTTTCAATCAGCCTTATCTGGCGGATAAGGTCGAGGTTGGGCGTGAAATCGCTGTTTACGGCAAATGGGAGCAGCGTAAGCAGCAACTTTTGGGTATGAAGGTTGTGGCGCAAGCGGATAATGGATTTGAGCCTGTATATCATCTGGTTGCTGGACTGAAACAAACGGCTTTAGTTAAAGCCATTCAGCAGGTCTTTGATAGTGGTGTTTTGTCGGACTTGACAGAGAACCTCCCCGACTATCTGTTGACAAAATATCGTCTCATCAGCCGTCAAGAGGCGGTTTATGCCATGCATTTTCCCTCAGATATGTCAGCTCACAAGCAAGCCTTGCGCCGTGTTAAATTTGAAGAGTTGTTTTTCTTTCAGTTGAAGCTCCAAGCACTCAAAAACAAAGAAAAATCGGGTCGCGCAGGTCTTTTAATTGATTTTGAGCAAGCGGATATTGAGGATAAAATTTTTGAGCTGCCCTTTGAATTGACAGGGGCGCAATCATCAGCTTTGAGAGAGATTTTGTCTGATATGAAATCGCCTTATCACATGAATCGCTTGTTGCAAGGCGATGTTGGTTCGGGCAAGACGGTGGTCGCAGAGCTTGCGATGTATGCGGCATGCCTGTCAAATTTTCAGGCGGCGCTCATGGTGCCGACCGAGATTTTAGCGCGGCAGCATTTTGTTAATTTGCAGAAAACCTTTCCAGAGCTGAATATTTCGCTGCTGGTGAGTGGGCTAAAAGTCGCAGAACGGCGAGAAATCCTCGCCGACCTTGCCAGTGGGCACACGCACATGGTGGTAGGGACTCATGCGCTGATTCAAGAGGGGGTTGATTTTTACAATCTGGGCCTCGTCATCACGGACGAGCAACATCGTTTCGGCGTGAATCAGCGGAAAATCTTGCGAGAAAAGGGACAAAATCCTGATGTGCTCATGATGACGGCGACACCAATTCCACGGACGCTTGCGATTACCGCCTTTGGCGATATGGACGTGTCTATCATTGATGAGCTGCCCAAAGGCCGTCAGCCTATCACGACCTGCTGGGTCAAGCACGAGCAACTGCCTGATGTGCTGAAGTGGATGAACTCGGAGCTGATAAGTGGCGCTCAGGTTTATTTTGTCAGTCCGCTGATTGAGGAGAGTGAGATGCTAGACCTGAAAAATGCGGAGGCGCTTTTTGCTGAATTGACCGTCGAATTTCCCCAATATCGTGTCGGACTTCTTCATGGGAAGATGAAAAATGACGAAAAAGAAGGCATCATGCAAGATTTTAAGGCAGGCAAGACCGATATTCTTGTCTCAACGACGGTAATTGAAGTCGGTGTTGACGTGCCCAATGCGACGATTATGGTGATTATGGATGCTGACCGATTTGGCTTATCGCAGCTTCATCAGCTCCGCGGACGTGTAGGGCGCGGTTCGAAAAAGTCTTACACTATCCTCGTTGCCAATCCTAAAAGCGAAAGTGGCAAAAAACGGATGAAAATCATGTGTGAGACGCAAAACGGCTTTGTCCTTGCGGAGGAGGACCTGAAAATGCGTGGCGCGGGTGAGATTTTTGGCGTTCGCCAGTCAGGTCTTCCTGAGTTTCTTGTGGCAGACCTTGTCAATGACTACAATATCCTCGAAGTTGCACGGATGGAGGCGGTTGAAGTCTTTAAGACGGCTGCTGAGCCAGTTCATCGCTGGCTGATTGAGCAAGTTGATAGTACGGGAGAATTTGACTAAAATGGAAAGTATAGAAACACTTATCAGTACGATATGGCAAGAGTTTGAAAATTTGAAGAAGCGACCAGAGACAACAGGCATTATCGTACCTGACAGTATGCCGCTTCTTTGGTTCGGTGATTTGCCTGCTTATGAAAAATCTAGCTTGCGCGTGCTGACGGTCAGCAAAAATCCGTCAGATGCGGAGTTTGGGATGCACCAGCGTTTTTCATCGGTACTGACAGAGCCATCAGTAGCCTATCAGACGGTATTAAATCAATATTTCAAACATAATCCGAACAAATGGTTTCATCAGCTAGCAAAGTTTTTGCCGATTTTTGATGCGGGTTATGAGGATGCAGTGAATACGGCATTGCACATTGACCTTTTTACCCCGATTGCGACAAAACCAGTCTGGCCGGGACTTGGAGACAAACAGCAATATTTCAATATGAAATTTGACCAGCTCGTCAAGATTTTGGCACCTGATGTGATTTTGACCAGTTTGTCAGTGGCAAATCTTAATATTTTGCTGAAGCATTCTGGCGAAAAAGTAGTCGAGATTTTCAACGAAAGTGAGCCTGGTAAGTCTGCCAAATATGTCAAAGCCTATCGTGTAGATGACCACCTTGTTGTGATTAATGGGCGGAATTTCCAAGGTACTTATTTTGGTGGGATGTCTGCGGCTTTTGTTAGTGATTGCTTGCGAAAAATTAGAGAAGTGTTATAATATATTCATGAATATCAATATATCAGAAAAGCCGGATAACGAAACTTTGACAAAGATTTTTCATGCTCTGTCAGACCCGACTCGCCTTGAAGTTCTACGGTTGCTAGTTTCACGGGGCTCTGACGAGTGTAACTGTACGGTTCTTGGCGAAAATCTGGACATGAGCCAACCTACAATGTCCTATCACATGAAAACTTTGCGTGAAGCGGGTCTTATTAACACACGTAAGGCTTCGCGCGAAAAAATCGTCTCACTCAATCAGAAAACTTTCGATAAATATCTTCCACATTTCCTAGATTTGCTTTAGACGGCACTAGGTCTTGTTTTTGTCTTATATATTGATAAATATAAATATATAAATATAATTGATTTGCTTATCAAATCATAAAAAAGGAAATTTTATGAAAAAATACTCCGTCATTTTCTTTCTTGTCATGTTTCTTATTGGTACTGATACCTTTCTTATCTCACCACTTTTGCCCACATTGGCGCGGCTTTATGGTATCACAACAAGCGCATCAGGCTGGCTGGTTTCCGCTTATGCTATCGGTTATGCATGTTTTGCGCTCGTCAGCGGTCCATTTTCAGATGGGAGAAGTCGTAAAAAGGTCATGATTCTAGGTTTTGCGGGCTTTGCTCTTTCCACTTTTTTATGTGCCTTTGCGGGAAATTTTGTGCTGATGTTTAGCTTTCGCTTTCTTGCAGGCATTGCAGCCTCTTTTGCTGCACCACAGGTTTGGGCGATGATTCCGCTCATTGCACCTAAAAATCAAGTGGTCAAGATGATTGGCTTAGCAAGCTCAGAACTTGCACTTGCACAAATTGCAGGCGTTCCGATAGGCAGTTTTCTTGCTACAGTCAACTGGCGAACGCCTTTTATTCTGATTTCTATTTGCAGCGTCATTTTACTTCTTTTAGTTGAAAAATTTTTACCTGATGCAACAGTGCAAAAACAGGAGCATACAGGCTTCATCTCGAATTACAAATCCGTTTTAAGCAATAAAAGAGCGATGCGCTATCTTATCGGCTACCTGGTTTTTCAAACTGGAAATTTTACGATGTTTATTTTTATTAGCACTTGGTTTAGCGCTCAGTTTCATCTGACACTCTCACAGATTGGGGCAAGTATGATAGTGCTTGGACTGGGACAGTTTGTCGGCTCCACTTTTGGGAACAAAATTATTAGTCGCATAGGTCTTGCACAGTCACTTTTAGTGGGTTTATTAACCCTTGCTATTTTCTATCTGATACTGCCTTGGATGAACACTTTTACGCTTGTTCTTCCATTTTTAGCCCTGATTTTTGTGGCTAACGGCTTTATTTTTCCTGTTTTTATGACACTTTTACAAACGACTACAGAAAATGCACGCAGTACGGTTTCCAGCTTGTCAAATGCAGCAATGTATTTTGGAACAACACTAGCGGGAATTTTAGGAGGAGGCCTTTTTAGTCATTTTCCACATTTTTTTGGAATAGCTTATTTTGCACTGTTACTCTATATTTTTACCCTATGGATTTATAAATCTAGCGGCCTTTTTTGCAAAAAATATTGAGCTTATCCTTGACGCATAAGTCCTAAAATGGTATGATATTAAAGTACTGTTTTGCGGTGGTGGCGGAATTGGCAGACGCGCAGGATTAAGGATCCTGTGGCCGCTTTAGGCTGTAAGGGTTCAAGTCCCTTCCACCGCATAATAAAAAATAGAAGTCCACCGGACTTCTATTTTTTATTATGTTGACGAGCGTAGCAAGGAATTTTTATAGAGGAAGTCCGGTGGACTTCTATTTTTTATTATGTTGACGAGCGCAGCAAGGAATTTTTATAGAGGAAGTCCGGTGGACTTCTATTTTTTATTCTCTTGATGAAAGAGCTAAAAAATTTTTATTATACTAATAGGGAAATCAGAAAAATTTTATAAATTTAACTATGATTGTGCTAAAATGTAAATGTTAATACAGAAGGAGTCAAAAATGAAATCAATATTGAGCTTTATCATGACAATAACGGGAATAAATGGTGGTGCTTGGCTAAATTGGTGGGGAGGTCTAGGCAGTTCACTTTCTGAATTTGGGCTTCTTCTTGTTATTTGGAAAAAATTTGAATGTCATGCGCCTGGCTGTCATCGTATCGGCTTGCATCGTACGGCAGATGGCGCTTATGTGCTTTGTCGTAAACATCATCCTGATGTCAAAAATGACTTAAAACTTGAAGATATTCACGCT
The DNA here is from genome assembly GCA_021781855.1 of Bacillota bacterium. Classification (GTDB taxonomy): domain Bacteria; phylum Bacillota; class Bacilli; order Lactobacillales; family Streptococcaceae; genus Lactococcus. The sequence continues at coordinate 10,411 of JAJXWC010000033.1, forward strand.
GCACATTTTGCTGCAAAAGCTGCACAGGAGGAATCACGCAAGATTTCTAAATGAAGTAGTGGCCAATTAGTGCGCATTGCTGAAATAAAGCTGCCTTCAGGGCAGCTTTTTTGTAAAATCAAAATAATTCATAAAAAATTTCTAAACTCTTGCTATTAAAAAAAAAAATCGTTATAATATAATAGGTTAATATATTAACAATGGAGAAAAAAATGGAAACAACAAAAAAGCTCATTGAAGCAGGAGAAAAAGTCACGACAGAATGGATAGAAGAGCAGATAAGCTGGATAGTCAAAAAAATCGAGCAGAATATGCTCCGATTTGGAAATGATTTTCCGTCGGCTTGTGCAACTGATGGGATTTATCGCATCAAACCAAATGATGATTGGACAAATGGATTTTGGACAGGTATGCTCTGGTTAGCTTATGAACTTACAAATGAAAATAAATTTTTGAAACAAGCTCAGGAGAACATAAAAAGTTTTCAAAAAAGGTTAGACGAACATTTTATTCTGGACCACCATGATATTGGCTTTCTTTACAGTTTATCTGCTGGTGCGGGTGTTCAGATTACAGGGGACGATGCTTGTAAAGCTCAGCTTTTGCAAGCTGCGAATCTTCTGATTTCGCGTTTTCATGAAAAAGGGAATTTTATTCAAGCCTGGGGAAAATATGGCAATCCGAAAGAATATCGTTTGATTATTGATTCGCTGATTAATCTTCCGCTCCTTTTTAAAGCAAGTGAACTTTCAGGAAATCCACTTTATGCGGATATTGCGACAAAACATTATCAAACACTTTTGGCAACGGTTATCCGGAAAGATGCAACAACTTACCATACTTATTATTTTGAACAAGAAACTGGTAAAGCACTTTATGGTGCGACACATCAAGGGAACAGTGATACTTCAATGTGGGCGCGAGGACAAAGCTGGGCGATTCTTGGTATTCCGCTTAACGAGAGTTATGTTCATTCCATAATTTTTCCTGAAAAATATATTGCAGTAGTAGATGTTTTTCTGAAAAATCTACCTCAGGATTTGATTCCCTACTGGGATTTTGATTACACCGATGAAAATCCGTCCGATAAAGATAGCTCGTCAGCAGCAGTTGTCGCTTGTGGTTTGCTTGAAGCCGAAAAAGTACAAGCCTATCCAGATGCTAAAAAAATTGCTAAAGGTCTGATTTATCAGCTCGGAGAAAATTATTCTACCGAAAATATTCCCGAAAACGAGGGGCTGCTTTTACACGGTGTTTATGCACACGCAGAAGGAAAAGGGGTTGATGAGCCGAATTTGTGGGGAGATTATTTCTACTTAGAGGCGCTCATGCGTTTAAAAAATTCAAATTGGAAGAGATATTGGTAAGAGGAATGCAGCAATTTCAAATAAAAGAAGATTTTTTACTAAATGGTAAGCCGATAAAAATCATCAGCGGTGCTATTCATTATTTCAGAATTCCACTTAGCCAGTGGGAAGACAGCCTTTATAATTTAAAGGCACTCGGCGCAAATACAGTAGAAACCTATATTCCGTGGAATATTCATGAAGCTGAGGAAGGAAAATTTGATTTTTCAGAGATGAAAGATGTCGTTTCTTTTGTAAAGCTTGCTCAAAAATTAGGTCTTATGGTAATGCTCAGACCATCAGTTTATATTTGTGCGGAATGGGAATTTGGCGGTCTTCCTGCTTGGTTGCTCAAGTACGATGGTATTCGTTTGCGTTCAACTGACCCTGTTTTTATGGAAAAAGTTGAACATTATTTTGATAGACTTATTCCACTGCTTGTGCCTTTGCAAATCACGCAAGGTGGTCCAGTTATCATGATGCAAGTTGAAAATGAATATGGCTCTTACGGTATGGAAAAAGGATATTTGCGCCAAACTAAAAAATTAATGCAAGAGCGTGGTATTGAAGTGCCGCTTTTTACTTCGGATGGCGCTTGGCAAGAGGCTTTGGAGGCTGGAAGTCTTATTGAGGATGATGTTTTTGTTGCGGGAAATTTTGGGAGTCATTCACAAGAAAATACAGCAGCTTTGGAAAAATTCATGAAAGCTCACGGTAAAAAATGGCCAGTGATGTGTATGGAATATTGGGATGGCTGGTTCAATCGCTGGGGTGAGCCAATTATCAAACGTGAACCGCAGGATTTGGCGGATGATGTGAAAGAAATGCTCAAAATCGGTTCGCTGAATCTCTATATGTTTCATGGCGGAACAAATTTTGGTTTTTACAACGGTTGTTCTGCACGAGAAAATGGAAATCTTCCACAGATTACAAGCTATGATTATGATGCGCTTTTGACGGAGGCAGGTGAGCCTACAGAAAAATATTATTTGGTTCAAAAAGCGATTAAAGAAGTTTGTCCCGAAGTTTGGCAGGCAGAGCCACGACAGAAAAATTTAAAAAGTTTTGGAACTTTTTTGGTCAAAGAAAGCGTGTCTTTATTTAACACAAAAGATAGCATGGTAAAACCAATAAAAAGTCTCTATCCTCTGGCGGCAGAAGCTGTAGGAACAGGTTATGGATATTTGCTTTATTCACTTGTTTTTAAAAATTATCATCGCGAGAATAAGTTTAAAATCGTTGAAGCAAGTGACCGAGCAAAGATTTTCTTTGACCGGCAATATATCACGACACAGTATCAAGACCAAATCGGCAGAGAAATTAGTATTAAGCCGTCGGAAAATCAGGAAGAAATCGCAGTTGATGTTTTTATTGAAAATTTGGGTAGGGTAAATTATGGTTTTAAGTTCAATCATCCTAGCCAGAAAAAAGGAATTCGTGGCGGTGTAATGCATGATATTCATTTTCATCAAGGCTATTTACAGTATGCTTTTGATTTTTCTGAAAGACAGCTTGAGCAAATTGACTATTCAGCTGGAAAAAATTCGGCGCATCCGTCATTTTACCAATTTGAATTTGAGTTAGATGAATTAGCGGATACTTTTATTGATTGCTCCAGATATGGTAAGGGAGTGGTATTTGTGAATGGTGTAAATTTAGGACGTTATTGGGACATTGGTCCTACATTGAGTTTATATTGTCCGAAAGATTTTTTGAAGCAGGGAGAAAACAAAGTTGTTGTTTTTGAAACGGAAGGTGTAGAAATCACAGAATTGAAGTTTTCTGATGGCGCACTTTATGAGGAAAACTGAGCGTTTGCTATACTACTGAATAAAATAAAAGACACATCTAAAAACTGTTAATTTTGAGCTTTTAGATGTGCTCTAACCTTAAAGAAAAAGTTGGCAGATTTTGCCAACTTTTTGTATGTGGTGGAAGACTTTGGTTTCTGTTTCATTGTAAAGAGTAAAGTGAGATGACTTTCAGAAATAATCCAAGTTCTACTCAGCATCCACTTCAATTTTGGTTTTGAAATATTTCCAATGTTTGTAGCTGACGATATACTCTGCCACGCTGCGGTCGGGTAAATAAGTGTATTTGACTTGCTTGACAGCGGGTTCGCGGAAACTTAGATTGAGTAATTTCAGCAAATCAGCACTGTCTGGAAAAACAATTTCATTGGTTTCTACGGAAGCCATCACAAAAAGGTCAATGTTAAAATCTTTTCTGATTTTTTCATAGATGCTTGAATAAACGGATTTGTCTGCAGCAATCGGTGTTTGAACGAGTTTTTTTGGAAGATGAGTAATGTGAACTAAGAAGGGAACATCATTGAAAAAACGCACGCGCACGAAGCGATAATAAGAGGCGCCAGGCTTCAATCCGAGTTCCTTTAAAATTTCTGGGTCATTTCCTTCTTCAACAGATAAAACTTTTACGGTTTCATCTTCGTGCGAGTGAAGTTCAATATCGGAGAATTTGACATTTTGTGAGACTTTGGATTTAGAAACGTAAGTTCCTTTTCCTTGGACGCGATAAAGATAACCTGCACTCGTCAATTCATTGAGTGCTTTGACGGCAGTAATTGAGCTGACTTCATAGTTTCGTTTGATATCAGCTTCAGAATAAAATTTATCTCCAGGAGTAAATTTGTGATTTTTAATTTCAGCAAGTAGGTCTTGTTTTATTTTTTCGTATTTTGGAATCAAGATAAAATGCTCCAATCTTTAATTGCTTTTTATAATATAATAACATGTTAAATAAAAATATGCAAAAATTCTATTGCAAAGTATTTTGTCATGGTTGAGAAAAGTATTTGTTACTTATATTTAATGAAATCGGGTACATTTTATGTTGACAGTACAGGTTAATATATTATATAATGATAATGCAAGAAAATAACATGTTAAATAAAAGCGCTTGCTGCAAATAGAAGGAGTAAGATGAGAAACATCGTACTAATTAGTCATGGACTTATGGCTCAGGGGGTTAAGTCCAGCTTGGAGATGATTATTGGTTCTCAAGAGCACGTTCACGTCGTATCTATGCCTGCGGATAGTGGGGATAATGTCCAATTTGAAAATGATTTGAACGCAAAAATGAAAGCCCTTAACGGAGAAAAATTAATTATTGCTGACCTGCTTGGCGGAACACCCTGCAATGTTGCTTTGAAAAATTATGCTGAGGACGAAGCGGTTTCAGTCATTGCTGGAATGAATCTTCCAATGGTACTTGAAGCTGCCGTCAATGAAGAAATTTCCATTGATGAACTTATCAAAACAGGAAAAATGGCTTTGACGAATGTAAAAACGCATTTGACCGCTTCGTCAAATACAAACTCAGCAGAAGTTGATTTGACAAAGTTTGCAGCATATAAAGGAAAAGCAAATCTCGTGAATGTACGAATTGATGAGCGGTTGATTCATGGACAAGTCGCAGGTATTTGGACGACAAGCCTTGATACACAGCGAATTATCGTGGCGAATGACGAAGCGGCTTCAGATACTTTGCAAAAGTCGTCACTTCGTATGGCAGCACCTTCCTCGATGCGACTATCTGTTCTTCCTGTGGCTGAAGCGGCTGAAAATATCAATGCTGGAAAATATGGTTCGCAACGCATTTTTCTATTATTTAAAAATCCAGCAGATGTTTTAAAATTCCTTGAAGCTGGCGGTCAAATCTCAGTCTTGAATGTAGGGAATATGAGTTACAAAGAAGGCTCAAGGGAGGTCACAAAGAACATCAAAGTTATGCCCGAAGAAGAAAAAATCTTTCAAACTATTTCTGACAAGTCTGTCAAAATCACAGCCCAACTTGTTCCAAGTGAACCAGCGATTGATTTTATGGAAAAATTACACAAAATTTAGCTTAGCAAGGCGTATTATTTACGTACCCGTACCATGAAAGGCTTTATCTGTAAATTTAACAGCACGTTTGTTGTTAAACTTGAGCAGTCATCTGGACGGAATGCTAATGTCTGTTTTCGTTCCATTGTTATCGGGCAGCTCCTGAGATGGCTGCGGAGCGAGATGATGCTAACTTTAACAAGGGAGCAAGAAGCTCCCACAAATGAAGTAATTACTTCAACCAAATCCGCTCTCTTTGAAATGAGTAAAAATTTGCAGGTCAGAACAGAAACACGCCTTTCAACATTTTTCATTTATTTCGAGTCGTGCGAACTCAATTATATTTTATTAGGAGAAAAAATAAAATGCATTTAACGGTAGTACAAATCATTTTAATCACACTTTATGCTTTTGTTGCGATTAATGAATCATTGATTTCAAACTCTTTGAACCAGCCTGTTATCGCAGGTATGGTCGCAGGTGCAATCATGGGCGACTTAAAAACAGGTCTAATGGTCGGTGGCGCGATTAAGCGGTTGGG
>JAJXWC010000034.1 GCA_021781855.1 Bacillota bacterium
CCAAGCTACTGATTCGTATTTCCAGCCCGCATTCACCAGACTTTGTTTTTCATTTGCGGAAATCGTCCAAAAGTGTTCTCCGCTATTCGGGTTGTACAGTCGATAGCTGTTGGTGTCTGCGTGTGTGAGAGTTACGCCAAATATCAACGTGCCTGCGATTCCTAATGATAAACCGATTTTTATTAATTTGCTTTGCAGCATAATGTCCCCCTTGCCAAAAATGTATTCCATTTGTTTTCAATTTCTACATACATTTTGTCTCTCTTACCTCTTCATTCAAGAATTATTTTTTTACTTGCCAGTTGGAATTTTTAAATTTTCATAACCTTGACCTTCTGGTAATTCTGTGTAAGGGAAATTGCAGAATAAACATTCTTTTCCCGAAATTCAATTCCTACATGTTCATTACCATTTTTTCCAGTTCATTTTGCTATCTTTAATAAGTGCAATTTGTTGAAGAATGTGATTAAGGAAAATAACCTCTCATATCGCTCTGTAAGAATTCCTTTATCCATCTTTTTATTTATCTTCTTTTTCAGTTCCTTTTTTTTGTTTTTTCATCTCAAGATAATCTTGAATAAGAGTAGGATTTTCCCTTTTTAATTTTCTAGCCGTTAAGAAAGCGAAAACAGCGGCGATGATTTGAAGAACCAGATTGACAATTCCTATCCCCCTATAAATCATCAATTCAGTATAGCTATAAGTTTGAATTGCACTAATAAATGCTATTGCTCCAATAATGCTCAAACCATTAGCGATATAAATTAAAATTGATGCTATACTTCTAATTCGGAGTTTTCGATTTTGAACATGAATTATGATTGCAAAAACTAAAATCAATAATTCAATTCCAATATTTATAGAGCTATCAATAGGAAAAACAAAAGTTCCAATAATTGCAAGAACTAGAGCAGTAGCTATCCAAATCCATAAAAATGTATTATATCGGTGAGACCTGTAAATTATTATCTCTGTTTTAATTCTTTCATTCATTTCAATATATTCCTTCCAGTTTATACTATTTTGTATTTATTTAATACCTAAAATATATCTCCTGACTTTATTACAGCGATAATAATAGAAATATCCATAAATTCCAATATTTATTAGTATTATGGATAAAACATATAACAGAGCGAATACTGACTCTTTTGTCTCCAACAAATAATGGATAACTATTGGAATTGCACAAATCCCTATTAATAATGAAAAAGTACAAACTGAGATAATAAAATTATTTTCTCTCTTGGTTTCCTTAATGAGAGATACTTGTTCAAATGTTAAATCAGCTAAATCAGCGACTTTACCAAATTTTTTCCAATTAGAATATTTTTCTTTTATAAAAAACGTCGATATTAATATAACAAATATAAATATACTAATAATAATTAATGGATAAATCAAAAGCACAAGTATTTGATTACTAGGAACAACTTTAAGAGAAAAATATTTCTCATATAGAATATTTCCAATTATTGGTCCTAAAGCCACCACTGAAAAAATAATATTTAATCCACGGTCTGAACTCTCCTTAGAATACACTTCTTTAGTTTGAATACAATATCCAAATCGTTTTTTATCTACACCACCAATATCTATGATTTTAGGACTTTTGGTCATTTCTTCCCCTTCTTATCATATGCATAATCGTATAGTGCAGAAAAGCCAATAGATAATGCTACCCCGATTCCTCCAACAACAGCAGCAGCTAAAGTTGTCGGAGCTGCCGCAACAAATCCTACTGTTAGTAAACCTAATCCCAGAACCATTGCACTTTTTCCAATCGCATCGTCTAATCCTTTACCACTGTAATACTCAGTTCCAAAAGTAAACGCAGCTCCTCCAAGAGGACCAAACATTTTAGACTCTAACCCTTCCCCAACAGCTAAAATCCCTGCTTTTTCTCCGGCTTTTCCAGCAAAATATCCAGCAGTCTGACTTTTTCCTTCATCTACCAACCAGTTACCAGAATCATTATTTGTTCCTCCACTTCCAGTTGCTGTTTTGGTCTTTGTTTCCGTCGTAGTGTAATGGGTTGTAATACCTTCCCATTTGTAAACCGTAGTATAGAAGTTCCTGTATTCTTTACTACTAGGGTCAGTAAATGTTGCTTTCCCATATCTAAAATACATTTCTTTCATTTCAGTTGTCCATTCACTCATCGGCTCATCAAAATTCATTTTTACCTTTACTGGAACGTACTTTCCAGTTGTGGTGGTCACCTCTTTGCTGACGGTATAAGTCGTTACAGGAGGATTGTAACTATAATAAATATTAATTACTTTGTTTTGAGCTCCAAAATACCCACTATAATTTTGATTACTTACAAGATTATAGTAGCCTATTGATAATGGAGCTTGAAAACCATATGAATCACCTGCAAAGCCTGTGTTTGAGCTTGAATCCAAGAAAGTTCCATTTACACCATAATATCTTACTGTGATAGTTGTTTTAAAGTGATTATAAAGTATCGCCATTGAAGCCTTCGGCATTTTATAAGTCCCTCTCAACGTTATTAACGAAGAGTTTGCTATTCTTAAGTACCAATAATATGGACTATTGGATATAAATGTATTTCCTTCATAACCAGATAAAGTATATTGTTTGAGTATATTCCCCCAATTATCTATATCTACAACATTAATTTGCGACTGCCTTCTCGTATAGTGTACCACAATATCCGTCTTAGGCTGACTATACCTTCCTACAATCTTCTTTTGACTGGCATAGGTCAGACTGTCATACCAAGGAACTTGTGGAGTATAGCTAAAATAACTGCCATAGGCACCTGTTATCGTCTTTGGCGCATAGACCTGTTGCCCCGCATCGTTGACGAATCGGAAAGTGATACTTTCCTTAATCGGCTGATACTTGAAAACCAAATGCTGATAAAGCTGGTTGAAATTGACGTTATAACTGCTCAGCTCTCCAGAAGCCACTTGATAGCCATTGACTGGTTGTGCTTTGACAGTACGTGAGCTTCCATAATAGCCTGTGATGGTCTGTGACGGCGCAATCGTATGCCCGTTTTGGTTGACAAAATCCACCTTAACCGTATCAAGATTCGGGTCATAATAAAGCGTTCGGGTTTGATTCGGTAGGAGTTGCTGGAAAGCGACTTCAACTCCTGTGTTGAGGTAGTCATAGCCTGCGATATTGGGAATATGAATGACCGACCAGTCGCCGATGCCGTTGATATACTGCTCGCTCGGTAGAATCGCTTTGCCTGTCTGAGCGTTGATATAATTGAGCGTTAAGGTTCCAGTCGCTTTGACATAGCTCACGGTAATCGTTTGGCTGTTGTCCGTAAAGTTTCCTGTGACACTTGGATTCGGTGGGAGCTGATAATTTTGAAAATGCGGAAGGGCATAGCTGTAGCTGTCTCCTGCATAGCCCGTTAAAGTTTCACTGTGTAATACCGCATGAGTGGAGGCGTCAATCAGATTAATCGTGACCGTAGATTGTTGGTCATAATAAAGGTTGAGGTCTGTATTTGTGCCCTGATAAGTGCCTGTTAATGCACTAGACAGGGTAGAATCAAAACGATAACCAGCCAAAGTCGGCGGAGTAATCGTGAAGCCTTGAAGCTGTGTGCCTGTGAGCACTTGCGCAGGTTGGAGTGCCTGCTTTGTTTCAGAATCCAAGAAATGCAAAGTGACTGTGCCGACATTCGTGTAATGGAAAGTGGTCGTTGTGTCGCCTACCGTATGATCATAAGTCCCAGAAATCGCACCTGTCGTGCTTTGAAGCGAATAACCTGAAAGCGTAGGTGCAGTGCTGTTATAAGCGGTGCCGTCTGATCCGCTGGTTGTTACTGGAGGGACTAAAGCAGTGCCGTTTTGGTCAACCACTTGCGTGGTGTGCTGTGCATTTTTGTAGTAGGTATAGGTCGCCGTTGAGCTCGGATTCGTTGCCGTTGGGCTGTAACTTCCACCCGAGTTGAGTGTTGGCCCGGAAATAAAGGTATAGTTGGGAAGCGTTGGCGCTGAAAGCGTAGGGAATGTATCGCCGAGTACACCTGTGAGCGTCAACTGCCCTTGTGTGATGTTTTCTGCTTGAGCGCTGCTCCCTGCTTCTTGTGACGTGAAACTGCCGCCGAAAGTCCCGTTAAAAGGAATAAGGGCTCCTGATGAGTCAAGGAGTTGATAATTCATTGCAACGGCAGTCATGGGAAGGCTAATCCCAAAGCCTTGGATAACTTCAGGGGCATTCACTGCGGAGTTACTGTAATTAACTTGTGCGTTGAGCTTACCTGCGGCGAAAGCCGACTGCATTTGAGCCGTCGTTGATACACTGCCACTTGGAGTGTCAGACGCTCCGCTATAACCAGTGATACCATCAAGCGCTAGTGTGAGTGTATCTCCTGGGTCAGCGGTGGTGACTTGACTGTTGAAGTTAACGGCTTGTCCAATAGAGGGTGCAATCCCTGCTTTGGTCGGAATATTGACGGTTTGACTCGCTGAGCTCTGCCCGTAGTCGCCCATCGCAAAAGTATTGACCACCACTTCTTGAAGTGGAAGACTGGCATTTTCAATGACTAAATAAGTGTAATATTTACCGTATCCAGCTCCTGTTACATCACTGCTGGCTGCATCAAGACTGGCTTGATAAGTTCCTGCACCTAAGCTTGAGAGCACCGAAGAAAAATCATTTGCCTGCATGATGCCGTTGGGAAGCCCTTTTCCATCATTTGTTAATTGTCCTGCGGAATTTAAATAATCTCCGTTTCCTGAAAAAAGCAGTTGTGCGGTCGGTGTACCTGTATAATTTTTCCCTGAAAGGTTCATCGTCATCGCATCTGATGAGGGAAGCGCTGTTCCGACCATTTCAGAGCCATAACCTGAGTAAGCACCGACAATTTGGTCGCCTGAATTGAGGGTGAATGAAAATGTGGACGAATGAATAGAAATAAGTCGGTAATGTCCTGCGAAGCTGTGCGTTTGCCCTGCGTAGAAGTTATTGGAAGCAGCACTTAAAGCATAGGCACGGTTTGAAAAGAAGCTCCCGCCAATGATGACCAGTAGTAGAGCGAAAAACAGCCTGAAGTGTTTTTTTAAAGCTTTCATAACACTCACTTTCTAAAACGTTTTTACATTAAAAGGTGAATAAATATCAGTAACAATTATCATATGAAGCCTTAATTTTTGACATTCAGTTATAATTTAGTTATATTATACACTTTAATTTTTGAAAAATCATCTTCCAAGTATGAAAAATTCTGACTTTTTAACGAAAATCAATTGAATTTTATATCAACAAAAAACGGACATTCTCGTGTCCGCATTTTGTTGAATTTTCTATAAAGGCATATTGATGGTTTGTAGAAATATTCGCACTTCTTCTACTGATTTTCCGTAGAAACTCCTTTATCGCCCAGATACATCTGAATAATCGGAATTTTCGGACTGATGATTTATTCAATTTCCTGATTTCTAATTTTCTTGATTGTGAGGAAAGGAACAAAGAATCCTAAAATAAGTGCGACAAATACACCAAGGCCGCTATATCCCCACACACTTGCATCTAAACCAAGCGGTTTAAATAAAAATCCCAGCCATGAAAGCCATGAAACGCTTTCTTCAATCAACCCCCAGCCGATAACCGTTAGCACAATCATCCCGATAAACGAAACCCAATTTATCGCTCCATAACGACCTTTCGAATCAAATAAATCTTTTTCATCGTAATCCTTCCGTCGCAGCACGAAATCTCCAAGAAAAATTCCGCCCCAAGCAGAAATCGGTACACCGATAAGTCCAAGAAACGCTTCAAAAGGTCCGACAAAATTAGTTGAAAACCAAACAATCGCAATCGTTCCAAAGAACATGATTACTCCGTCAATGCAAGTTCCTACCCAGCGTTTAATCGGCAGCCCGATTGCAAGGAGGGTCAATCCTGAAGAGTAGATATCCATAACCGCACCCGAAACCAATGAACCGACTGCCACAATGATAAATGGAATAAGGTACCAGGTCGGCAAAATCGTTGCCAAAGCACCAATCGGGTCAACCGAAATTTCACTCGCTAACTGGGAACCAGCTCCGCCTTTTTGCGAAGCCACAAGTAATAAGCCAAAAATAACGAGAACAAGCGGAGCAAGCGAACCACCAAATGTTGTCCATGCGACAACACCCTTATTTGACGATTTTCTGGGCAGATAACGCGAATAATCTGCTGCAGAATTTATCCAACCTAATCCTAAAGCCGTTGCAACCATAATTCCTGCGCCAATCATGGATTGCCAAGAGCCTCCTTTGATTTGCCCAACCATTGAAAAATCAATTTTGGGTGCAGACAGAATAAAATAGCCAATTGTTGCGATACTCAAAATAATTGTTAATCCCATCTGGATTTTCATAATCGCATCAAGTCCAAGAATTCCTGCACCAACAATAATGATAATAACCACAATAAAAGCGACAATTTTTGTGGCATTACCGTCTGACCAGCCGAGTTCTTTAAATACCGTTGCTGTCGCAAGAGTTGAAAGGACAACAAGTACTGTTTCCCAGCCCACTAATAATATCCAGGAAATAATTCCAGGAAAGACATTTCCTTTCACTCCAAATGCAGCACGAGATAAAATCATTGTCGGTGCTGAGCCGTGTTTTCCCGCAAGCGAAATCAGTCCGACTAAGAAAAATGAACCGACAATTCCAATAATTGATGCAATCGTTGCTTGCCAAAAGCTCAGTCCAAATCCCAGAACCCAATCCCCATAAGCGACCGACAAAACTGAAATATTTGCAGCAAACCACGGCCAAAATAATGAACGCGGTGCTCCTTTGCGCTCAGCTTCGGAAATAATATTTATTCCATTTTGTTCAATAGTAAAAGCTGATGTTTCTTCATTCATTGGATACTCCTTTTTCCTTGTAAAGTAAGCGTTTGAACATTAATATTTTTCAATTATATCATACTTCTTTTTTTATTTCAGCAGTGCGTGCTAAAACTCCCACCTAAAAGGTGGGAGATAAGCAGCACTAGGCTTCGAATTTCGCTCGACTGCCCTAGGGTCAGCCGCTTCAGCGGCTTGACTTCTGGGACAGGGTAACCTCATATCAAAAATGTGAGGTTGTACCCTAAATTCAGTGGGAGTTAAAACTCCCACTGAATAAGTCTCTGCTTTATTATAAAAAATCAGTATTTATCTCTGCTAAGATAAAAAATGCTAAAAACAGCTTGAACTATTTTTAGCATTTTTGTATTCGAAATTAATCTTTAATTCCTAAAAGTTGCTTGATTTGCTCTACTTGCATTTTAGCATACTCTTTAGGGTTTGATTTTTGAAGCTCAGCAAGTTGTAATGCTTTTGCTGGGTTAGCTTTTAATTCTGCTTCCATTTGCGCTTGCATCTGTGGTGCTTTTTTTGTCAACGTTTCAACTTGAGATTGAGTCAGAACAAGCCATGTATCTTGTGGTACAGAAACAACTGAATGTTGTTTAACAAGCGTATTTTGTTCGCCTCCGATTCCAAAAAGTAACTTCATCAAATTTGAACTAAATTCAAGTCGTGTTGTTGTCGTTTGGACCTTTGCGGTAGTTGTATCTGTTAATTGGTAAGTTGCTGATTTTTTGACCGACTCTACAATATTATTTTGATTTGGCTCAAAATTAGTATCTGGTTTTGCTGAGTTTGCATTGTTTCGGAAGACAAGAACATAATTTCCTGTATTTTGTCCGATTTCTGCCTTAATCATTAAACCATACGGTGCAGTTTTATCGCCTGCAGTATAAATCTGGTGCGTACTCGTTGTTGTTACTTCTTTCATTCCCCAGTTTGTCTGGTCATGGTAAGCTAAAGCAATCATTGATAAAGCAAGCAAAAGCATTGAAAGACTTCCAACAATCCATGAAGCTGCTCCCTTCACATAGAAGAAACCGATGATGACAAAAGCGGCGAAAAGAATAATCAATAAGATAATCATGCTGCTTCACCTCCTTCAACTTTTTCTCCATTAGCTTTATGAATAATCTTTCCTTTATGCAAGAACAAAGCGGCGAAAATTCCGATAACAGCAAAAGCAAATGCAATCGCAAATGAAACATGAAAGCCTTTAAGCGCTGCTTGAATCATCTTATCTGCATAAGCAAGCGGATTCGTAATTTTGAGATGGCTTGCAGGAGCTGCACTAGTTGTGACATTTTGTGTTACAGAAGCAAGCAGAGCAACACCAACAGATGAGGCAATCATACGTGCAGCATTATTTGATGCCGAACCCTGAGCTGCTTTCTCAACAGGTAATGAATTCATTGCTGAGGTAATCAATGGCATCATAATCATCCCAATGGCGACAAAACGAAGCCAATAAGTAATTGTGATGAAGTGTTCGGGGGTTGACGCCGTGAGAAACATATAAGGGAAAGTTCCGATTGCCAACATGATAAAGCCGATAAAGGCAAGCTGACGGGCACCACGTTTGTTGTAAATACCACCAGCGATGGGCGACATAACCGCCATCATGATTGAACCAGGTAAGAGAAGCAGACCAGACTGGAAAGCAGAAAGTCCATGCACATTTTGCACATAAGTAGGCAGCATTAATTCGATTCCCATCATTGCTACAGTATTGATAGCAGCGATAATCGTTGTCCATGTAAATTGCTTAACTTTGAAAACGGACAGGTCAAGAAATGGGTCTTTCATGCGGAGTTGTTTAAAGACAAAGATAACGATAATCACTAGACCTGCAAAGATTGGAAGCAAAACATTTGTAAAATCGCCCCAGCCATCTGATGCGACATTGGTAAAACCAAGTAAGAAAAGTCCAAAACCAATAAGTGAAAGGAAGAGTGATATGAAATCTAGCTTCATATCCCGATTTTTTAAAACATCACGCATCAAAAACGGTGTCAAAATTGCTGAGATTCCAACCAAAATCAAAGGCAGAAGGAAAATTGTTCGCCAGTCGCCAAGTTGTATGAAGCCGAGAAATTTTTCATGTGTAGATAAAATCCAGCCTGCATATGTTGGACCAAGTGCTGGTGCAAGTCCGATAACTAGTCCTCCCATCCCCATCGGAACACCAATTTTTTCAGGCGGAAAAATATTTACTATGACTGTTTGGAATAACGGCATTGTGATGCCCACTGCCATTGCTTGCACAATACGACCAGCGAGAAAAATTCCCCAACTTGATGTCGGTGCAGAATAACAGATAAAAGTTCCGATAAAAAGGACGACATAAGCGACAGTAAAGAGCCAGCGTGTTGGAAATTTAGTAATCAGATAAGCCGATACAGGAATCATTATGCCATTGGCAAGTAAAAACCAAGTTGAAGCACCTTGTGCTGTAGAAAGTGTGATATTAAATTTGTCCATAAGTGTTGGGTAGGCTGTTCCTAGAAACGTTTGAGTCAGCATACCGCCAAATGTTGCAATCAAAATCAATGCGAACATTACGTTGCGCGCATAGTGTTTCCCATGAATATCTTTATGATAATCTTTTACTGGTATCGCTTTTCTGATTGTTTCGTTTTTTTCTTCAGTCATTTTTTTCGACCTCCTCTTTTACGATTTTCATGCCAAGTTCAAGGAATAATCCGAAATTCTCTACAAAATTCTGGGCTCGTTCTTCGCCCATTTCCTCTAAAACTCGTGCAACGTGACCGACGAATTGATTTCGTGAATTTTCAGCTTTTTTGCGTCCTTTATCAGTAATCGCAACTAAAATTTTCCGGCGGTCATCACGAGAAATTTCGCGTGTAACCATGCCTTTTTCTTCAAGATTATTTAAAATATTTGCAATTCGTGCGGTACTCGTGTTAGTGTATTTGGCAATATCACTAGGCACAGTTGCCTTTCCTGAGCTTTTGTAGAGATAAAACAAGACCTGATGTTCTCCTTGTGAGTAAACATTGAAACGGCTCATGACCTCTTGTTTGCCATGACCTTTCACAGCAGTCAGAAAACTTTCCGCAAGTTTGTTGTAATCCATTCCTTTATTCCTTTCGTTCACGAAAATCTTTTTTGTTAATTAATGGTAGAATTATCTAACGACGTTAATTATTATATGCGTATTATTTCTATTTGTCAAGAATAAATGTTTTATCAAACAAAAAAGAATTTGAAATGATTACTTCATTGGTAGGGGATTCTTTTTCCTCACTAATGTTAGAGGACAAGCTGGTCTCAAAACTTATCAGGTCACGCTGTCCATCTTCACTTCGTTATGAAAGCCGTAAATAGCGGGCTCTTGCTAGGTTAAAATCCTTTAGGAAACAAATACAAGAACCATTTGCTCTACCAGTACACTCATGGATATGAGAATTAATACATTTTTTATTATTGTTGTCGTCAGCGGTTGATAGAGAGGATTTATCAAAGCATTTTCCTGAATTTTTTCTTGCACATTCTCAACAAAGAAAGCGAGGGATAAGACGGCAAATGGCAGATAAGCAATGAAATAGCGTGGCTGATATCCGCCAATACGGAAAGTTTCAAAAGCATACGGATAAATTTGCGCAATAAGCATGACTAAAGTGACTAACAGTGAAAGTAAAACGAAGGCAAAAAGGGGAGCAAGACGAAATTTTTTTAAAATTGTCGGGAGGCAAGCGAGACAAAGTGTCAAAAAACTTCCGCCAAACACAAGTAGGAAAGCAACATTAGGTAAATAAGAGCTTAATGACCCGAATTGTGGCAGTGTTCCTGCCGACAAACTGACATTGGTTGAAGTTAGTGGCGCGATGATATGACTAATCATCATAGCGAGTGTATGAAAAGGTTCTGAGATTTTATATATTTCTTGCGTTCCAAAATTCGGCGAATACCGATAAAGATTGGGAAAGTGACTTGGAATGTTAATTGAAAGTGCATGATATTTTATAAAGATAGCAACCGCATAAAAAACTGCAGGGAATAAAGCGAGTGCAGATAACCAGAAATTTTTTTCTTTGAAAATCGGATGTTTATTTTTCCAAATATCATAAACGAGCAAGGCAAGGGCAATCACAACAATCATAACTAAAGCGGTCATTTTCGTGAGGAAGGCAAGACTAATTGTCCCGAAAATCAGCAAATAAGTCAGCGTATTATAACGTTGCTCAAAAAAGCGGAAAGCACCGAGGGCAAAGATTGCAACAAGTAGAAAAGCGAGTGAATCATTGTTCAAACGACAAGAATCAGAGAAAAGGAAAGTATTCCCAACTAGACCTGCTACCACCAGTAAATGCAACGTTAGATTAGGTTTGAGCCGGGTATATGCAATATACATGAAAATTGCTAATGCTAAGATGAAAAACGCCATCGTCACACTAAGCATTAAAATATAATTAAAATGCGTGTTTTCTCCTGAAACGCGCGCGCCGAGTAAACGCATGATTTGGTAATAAAGTGGCGGGTGTCCAAGATAGTTAATTGTTGAATCCAGTCTTTCGGTAGGCCCAATCGTGAATGTATTTTTTAGAAAGAGCTGGAAGGACAAATTAGGGGCAACCATATTGGCATAATCTGGAATGAGCCATGTGTGATTTTGCGCCAGACTGTCAATATAGCCTATCGTTGCATTCTGGTCAAATACATAATTGAAATTTTGCCTAATAAGGAGCAATTTCATGACAGAAAGGAAGAGCGATAAGAGATATATGCCTAAAATAATCGGTTTTTTCAGTACTTTTCGATTGCCAAATAAAACACCAAGCATGATTAAAGCCAAGATGAAAAGTGCAATAAAACTATATGATTTCGCTTGTACCCGCCCCGTTGTCCATGTCAGCATTGCCGCAAAATAAAAAAGGAAGAGCAAAATTGAAAAGCTGATTTTGTGAATAGTGGAAAGTTGGCTGACGGCAAACAGAAAAATGAGAAAAATAAGCACAAGAAAACTAATTTGGATGAGCGCAACTAGCGTTTGTTCTTGAGCAAGCTGAATCATCTTTTTGATTTGTGTCGCATTTATCGTATAAATATATTTCCCGTTTTGTTTCTGCTCGCTAAGCTGTATACTTGCCTGTTTTTGAAATTGATTGTTTAGAAGATAACCTACTTCAACTTTGGCGTCTGAAATTCGCTCGGGACTAGTGATTGTAATTTTATCAGCTTTGAGCTGCTGCAAATCATAGAAAAGATAGCTGAAATAAATTTCTTTGCTCCCTGTGGCTGCCTTCAAATTTGTGGATTGATAAGCAAAGGAATCTGTCTTTTCAGCTTGAGTATAAACAATACTTGTTGCTTCTGAAGTTGTTCCTGTTCTGACCGTAATATTCAGTGGTGTATGGCTACGCAATAAGATTGCCGCTAATAAAAGAATAAAAACAATAAAGCCTGCGACAAGTAATTTTGTAGATTTAAAATATTTTTTCATTGGCTAACCTCATAATAATACTGCAAAATGGCATCAGCGAGCGCTTGCGCATCGCCGCGCGGAACAAAAATATGCTGCTGGTCTGGTTTAAATAATTCGTGATTTGCCGCAGAATCTCCGAGAATCATCGGCTTGTTCATCGCTTCATAAATGTAAGTTTTTCCTGCAATCGTGCGGTTTGCCTTTCCGATATCTGCTGCGAAATGTCCCGCAAGCGTTAAATCTGCTTGAGCAATTTTTTCAGCTAACTCAGGTTGTGAAAGCCAATCGTAAAAAGTAGTATGCGGAAAATTACTTTTGTCTGCTTTGACAGGGCCGATTATTGTAAAATGAATTTTTGACCAGTCTGTCAAAAGCTGCATGCTACTCATTATCACTTCTACACCTTGCACTGGTAAAATTGACCCAAAATATAAAACTTCAAACTGTGTTTTATCAGATTTTACTGCTTGTTCTACTTGATAAATTGAGTCATCTGCGACTAAATACAAAACCTGAATTTTTTGCAACGGATAATGAAATTCCGCAGCGAAATAATCTCGATGGGCTTTTGTATCTGCAATAACCAAATTTGCCTTATGAATCGTTTGCCAGTCTAAAAAATGCAAAAATCTCGCAGGAAAACGACCCAAACGAAATTTTTTTCTATCATCGACCAAAGTATCGAAAAACGAAATAAAGAAATCCAAAATAAGAACCTTTGAACGTGGAAAAAATGGAAAAAGTACAAATAAAAGCTGTGGGGCAAAGCCGACAAACAGAACATCAAAATCGCGTTTAAATAGAGCAAGCAAAGCATAAAAATAAACGAAAAGCAGACGTTTTGGATACGATGATGAATTCGAAACAATCGCTGTCACTCGTGCTGCTTTATCCTTCAACAGCCGAAGCTCCTGTGAGTTACGAATATAATCTTTATTTTTCGTGGATATAAAAAGTACCCGTTGTCCAGAAACCAAATCTTCAAGCTGATTTTCCATCTTTATCCTCCATGGCTTT
Organism: Bacillota bacterium; assembly: GCA_021781855.1. Classification (GTDB taxonomy): domain Bacteria; phylum Bacillota; class Bacilli; order Lactobacillales; family Streptococcaceae; genus Lactococcus. Next base: position 13,305 of record JAJXWC010000034.1, read on the forward strand.
ACTTTCATTCTGTCGTGTATTTTTCGACAAATACGAAATTACAATCACCAGTAAATAGCCCAGAACATCAGCAATCGTAAGCAATATGCGGATAACAACCATGCCCAAAGCAATCGTCTGCGCCGATAAACTTCTTCCAACAATCTCTAGCATGACCGCTTCCTTAATGCCAACGCCAGCAGGTGCACCAGGCACGACGAATCCAACCAGCCACGATAGTGTATAAGACGAAAATAGACGAATATTTTCACTCATTTGGAGATGAATACCAAGTACTGCCTGCATGACAAGTAGAAACATCAAGCTTGAAACAGAAAGGACAATCAAGTAATAAACAAGCGCTTGAGCGATTTTAAATAAGGTTGTTCTGGTAAAAAAATGCTGATAAGACTGAAGAAGTCTTTTGATTTTTTTTCGAAAAAAATAAATCAAGAAGCCAATAAGGATGAGTAAAACGGCTAAAATCAGACTAATTTCACTAACATTCACATATTTTGAAAAAATGCTGCCAACAAATTCATGCAGAAAAACAAGTGAAATCAGCCCAGCACCTATGACGTTGAGCAAAATATCCATGAGCGTTGCAAAAGCAACTTCTAACTGAGGAAGTTGTTTATTGACTGCTAATTCTTGCCTACCAGCATACTGAAAAACATTTCCTGGTATGTATTTCATCAAATTTGATTTGACAAAGACGGGAATAACTTCTCTGTAACTGACTTTTTTTCCCGAAACACTTGAAACAAGTGTTTTCCAGGGGAAAACATTGGTAATTACGATAATTGTTTGCACAAGAATAACAAATAAACAAGGTAAGATATTTTGTATCCGAAAAAGCGTGCCGTAGTTGATTTTCTGCGACATGAGTTTTTCAATAACGAAAAAGAGGGCAACGATTGTCAAAAGGTTGCCGAGTATTTTAATCCACTTCATCATGTTTATTTATCTTATAATCTAGCGCTCGCACGCGCAGCTGCACATCTTCCAGAATTTTACGATTAATCGAAATCAATTCGGCAACAAGCCCGATGACAATGGTCATAAAGCCCATTAAAATCAAAATCGCAGCTAAAATCAGAGACTGAATATGTCCTCTCGCAGTTCCCGAAAAAATCAGCCAAATATAATTTCCGCCAATCAATACACCGATAATAAAAGGAACAAGACCAAGAAAAGTAAAAAATTTCAAAGGCTGATAGGTCATAAAAGAGCGCAAAATAGTTCCCATTGAGCGTTTAACATAACCTGACATTGAGCTGAAAAGTCTTGACGGACGTAACTCTGGATTCGTTCTTATCGGGACATCAAGCATGGCAATTTTTGTTCGCCCTGCCTGCACAATCGTTTCTAGCGTGTAAGTATATTCATTTGTAACATTGAGTTTGAGTGCGGCATAACGACTGTAAGCTCGAAAGCCGCTTGGCGCATCATGAATTTGGGTATTTGATGCCAAACGAACAATCCATGAACCAAAACGCTGTAAGGCCTTTTTCAAGGGCGAAAAATGTTCTGTCGCCATAATCGGTCGCTCGCCAATTACGATGTCTGCTTCCTTATTTAAAATCGGACGCACCAGTTTTTCAATATCTCTTCCATCATATTGATTATCCGCATCAGTATTGACGATGATATCAGCACCTTGTCGTAAAGCCTCATCAAGTCCTGCCATAAATCCTTTTGCCAGTCCCTTGTTACGCTTGAAAGAAACAATATGCTGTACGCCCCAATTTTTCGCCACTTCAACGGTTGCATCTTGCGACCCATCATTAATAATCAAATATTCGATTTGGTCAATACCAGAAATTGATTTCGGCAAATCATTGAGTGCAATTTCCAAAGTTTCAGCTTCGTTATAACATGGAATCTGAATGATTAACTTCATTTTTTGTCCTTTTTCACAAATTTCAATAAATATAAGATTATTATATCATCTTTGAACTATTAAAAGTAAAAAAGAAGGATTTGACAGTTCAGTCAAATCCTTCTTTTTCTAGTCAAAAGTTACTTCTATTTGACAGCTTCGTAAAAACAGCGTTTTGGAGAGATTAATGCGCCCTCTTTTTTAAGTTTCGCAATCAATTTTGACACTTCTGCTTTTTCGATACCTGTCGCAGCAGCAGCACCATTGGCATCAAGCATGACGTCAGATTTTTTGAATGCTTCTAGGACGATTTCTTTGTTATCCATATGACGATGTTCCTTTCTACGATTCGACCAGCAACTAACAGCAGCAAATTGCCTTTTTGTTACTCACACAGCCTTCTCGTTTTTGTACTTCCATTTTATCAAATTTCTTTGTTTTTTTGTTAATTGATTTGAAAATTTTGGTAATATTTTTACTTTGTTCAGCCGATTTATATCTCAGGAGTTCATGCTATCTATGCACTTCGTGCTACACTTTCGATGCTCGGCAATCTCTACAACAGCTTAACAGGAATTCTGTGCTGTTAAGAGAAAGCGAATAGATAGGATAATATCAACTTATACCCTAAATTCAGTCGAAGTTTCAGCTCCAACTGAATAAGTCTCTGCTTCATTCAAAAAAAGTTCTATCAAACTGACAGAACTTTTTGTTTTTTTTAGAGCTGCTCTTTATATTTAAGCGAGCAAATATTTGCTTATCCTCCACAGATGAAGCAATCACTTCAATTAAGCATCAATCGTTGAATACTGAGCATTTTGCTCGATAAACTCACGGCGTGGTTCCACACGGTCGCCCATGAGCATATCAAAAATCTTATCCGCTTCTGCCGCATCTTCAAGTGAAACACGAGCCATTAA
>JAJXWC010000203.1 GCA_021781855.1 Bacillota bacterium
TAGGTTAAAAACTAGATTTTATTATCTAGTTTTTTTTTGTAAATTTTGGTAAAATGGAAAAGTAAAATTCTTTTGACAATTTGAAGAGAAAGGAATTGAGTCTGTATCCCTTGAAAATAGAAAAAAATGAAGCAGAGATGGACTTCAAGGACAGCCTGCAAGATTGTCTATTCACGTATGCTATCTATTCGCTTCACTACTCATTTTTTTCAAATTCCAAAGCAGTTAGACTCATATTTTAAAATGGCAGATAAATACACGGCAGAAGAAGTCGAGGAAATCAAAAATAAAATTCTCGCAGCACTTGAAAATGTAATTGACCCAGAGCTTGGTATTGATATTATCAACCTTGGACTTGTTTACGAAATCAGTTTTGAAGACAACGGTTTGACCGAAATAAAAATGACGTTGACGACAATGGGCTGTCCGCTTGCTGACCTTTTGACTGAGCAGATTCATGATGCACTCAAAGAGGTTGAAGAAGTTACCGAAATCAAGGTTAATCTTGTTTGGTATCCCGCTTGGACGGTTGACAAAATGAGCCGCTACGCTCGTATTGCGCTTGGCATTCGTTAAGTTGAAATAATTGTTTTACATTAACACGTACTCTCTTCGCAGCCTTGCAGTTGCATCTGGAAGATTGTTCTTCGCTACTCCTTACACTTACCTGGTTTGGAGAATGAATTTGGAAACTCAAATTTGACAAAACAGTCAAATCAAAAATAAGCCTTTAGACCGAGAAAATCTCGGTTCTTTTTTGATACAATAGAAACATGAATAGACGAATTAAAGCAGTAATTATTATAGAAATTTTAATTTTGCTGGGATTATTTGTCCATGTTGTGCGGACACCGCATATGTGGATAATGCTTGTTCTGGCACTGGTTTTTACAATCCTCGCCAATCGTTCACGGGCGCGGCTTTTTCGTGTTATCAGCTTTATTTTCTGGGCGATTTCGGCAATGATATTGTTCACGGCAGGCTGGTTCTGGCTAGCAATCGTTTTTCCGGCAATCATGGCAATTATTTTCTGGAAAAATAATCCTCGTGAAAGTAGTCAACAAGGCGCACGAAACGTATTTAGAGAGGTTTTTCCAAATAATGATGAAGAGGTAGAAACATTAACCAAAACCAACGGTAATGATATCATTGACCTTGATGATGTGCATTTTAAGGCAGTCGGCAATCATTTGTCAATCAAAAAAAACACGGGAAATACAAAAATTATTGTCCCTGCCGATGTTGCGGTCAATCTTGATATGACTGTTGGTACAGGTGTAATCAAAATTTTCGATGAAGCACCAAAAATCAATGCTGGTAATATTCGCTATTTTAGTGAAAATATAGAAAATGCACACAAACGGATTCGAATTACACTTCGGGTCGAAACAGGAAACGTTGAAATCGTTCAAGGATAATTATGAAAAAATCAATTATTACCACATTTATCTCTACCTTTCTCATTATTGTTGTCGTTGATTTACTCCTTTTTCTCCTGACGAATGGTTCTGGTTCACCTGGAATGTCGGGCATGATGAATCAAGTTAGCGGAAATCTCTATGAGTTATGGATTTTTGTATCAGTCGCAGGTGTGCTTGCGCTGATTTTTACCTTGTTCAACTATTTGGAAAATGTGAAAATTCAGCAGGATTTTTTAAATGATGTCAAACGTTTAGAACAAAATCAAAAACCGACTGCTCCGGAATTACAAGTTATTCATGAAAAAATCATGAAAATGTCCACTGAACTGCAGGAATTATCCAAGCAAAAATCAGCGGATAAGGCAGAAATCATCGAAACAGAGCGCAAACGGATTTCTCGTGAGTTGCATGACTCAGTCAGTCAGGAACTTTTCGCCGCGACAATGATTCTCTCAAGCGTGGCAGGTTCAACACAAAATCTAAGCAAAGAACAAATCGAAACTCAAACACAACTGGTTTTAAAAGTGCTTCACTCCGCACAAAATGAAATGCGTGCTTTATTATTACATTTGCGACCTGTTGAGCTTGATGGGAAAAATTTGGCTGCGGGACTTTCAGCACTGACTGATGAACTTCAAGCTAAAATTTCGGCAAACATCAATGTGAAACTCTCTGATATTGAAGCATCAAGCAACATTGAAGATAATTTATTTCGTATGGCGCAAGAAATTCTATCAAACACACTTAGACATTCACAAGCAGATAATATTGAAGTGTCATTACGTGAAAATTATGGTAATATAGTGTTACGAATTGCTGATGATGGTGTTGGATTTGACCCGACAGGGAATGAAAAATCAGCAAGTTACGGTCTAGCTAATATCAAGGAAAGAGCACTCTTGCTCGGCGGCGATGCAAAAGTCATTTCTGCTCGAAATCAAGGGACAACAGTGGAAGTAAGAATACCGAAAATTTCTGGAAGCAAACGAGAATAAGAGGAAAAAAATGGAAAAAATCAGACTTTTAATCGTGGACGACCATCAAATGGTCCGCTTGGGCTTATCAAGTTTTATGAATATCCAACCTGATATTGAAGTAGTCGGCGAAGCTTCTGACGGCGAATCAGGCTTTCTGAAAGCAGAAGCACTCAATCCTGACGTGATTTTAATGGATTTGGTTATGGACCGTTTGGACGGTATTGGTGCGACTCAAAAGATTTTAGCAAAAAATCCCGAACGAAAAATCTTAATTTTGACCAGTTTTATTGATGACGAAAAGGTTTTTCCAGCACTTGCTGCTGGGGCAAAAGGTTATATTTTGAAAACTTCACAAGCAGCCGAAATTGCCAATTCAATCAGGAAAGTTGCGGCTGGTGAAGATGTCCTTTCAGAAGCGGTCAAAGAAAAAATTGCTCAGCAAAAACATCGGAAACACGAACTTTATGACGATTTATCCAAGCGAGAGTTGGAGGTTTTGAAAGTTCTGGCAACAGGATTGTCCAATCAGGAAATTGCAGATGAGCTTTACATTAGCTTGAAAACAGTGAAAACGCATGTTTCCAATATTTTCACAAAGCTTGGAGTTGCTGACCGCACGCAAGCAACAATTTACGCCATTCAACATGGCTTAGCTTGATTATGTTATAATAAAGGTCACCTCTAAAAACTCAGAAATTCTGAGTTTGGAGAGAATTTTTGTTGGAGTAGAATAAAGCAAAAACTTATTTAGTAGGAGTTTCAACCCCACTAAATTTAGGGTATAACCTTACATCTACGGTAAGAGACGTGGAAATAGGTACGCACTGCTAGATAAATTATTTTTTAGTTTGGAATGAAAAAGATGGACGAATTATTGACAAAAGCAGAGCAAATCAAGATTATTTTTTTTGATATTGATGATACTCTGCGTGTGAAAAATACGGCTTTTATGCCTGAAAGTGTCAATGAAGTTTTTAAAAAACTTCGAGAAAAGGGAATTTTGACAGGGATTGAGAATGAGA
>JAJXWC010000035.1 GCA_021781855.1 Bacillota bacterium
CAAGACTAATGTCAACGAAATAGGAAGAAAATTATGTCCTGTCAAACGAATAATCAGCTCTGAAACAACCTGAGCTAGACCTGTTGCTCCACTGGCATAAACGTGTCCTGGTTGATAGAAAAAGTTCAACGCAAATGAAGAAAAGACGGCATAAACAACGGCTGCTGAAAACTTATTGGCTAATTTTTCGGCTCCGATGGATTTCAATACGTGATAAAGTCCGATTTTATCAAGAATTTGACCTAAAAATTTATTGATTTTTGTTTGCAAGTTGGATACTCAATTCTTCAAGTTGTTTGTCTGCAACCGTGCTTGGTGCCTGTGTCATTGGGTCTGTCGCTTTATTATTTTTAGGAAATGCGATGACTTCGCGGATATTATCTTTTCCTGCCAAAAGCATCACAAATCGGTCAAGCCCAATCGCAAGTCCACCATGTGGTGGAAAGCCATAGTCAAGGGCTTCCAAAAGGAAACCGAATTGTTCATTTGCTGCCTCAAGCGAAAAACCAAGTGCTCCTAGCATCGTCTCCTGAAGTTCGCGCGTATTGATACGGAGCGAGCCGCCGCCAAGCTCATAGCCATTCAGCACGATATCGTAAGCATGGGCGCGCACTTTTTGCAAATCAGAATCCTCAGAAGTCCCATCAGCGCTCAGATATTGCTGAGTCTCAGCCGTTGAGAGCGTGAAAGGATGATGGGCAGACATATAGCGCCCTTCTTCTTCAGACCATTCAAAGAGCGGCCAGTCAATGACCCAGAGGAAATTAAATTTGCTAAAATCAATCAGTCCTTGCTCACGCGCAATTGTCTGACGAAGCGCACCCAAAGCCGCATTTGCCACGCTCAGTTTGTCAGCGACAAAGAGAACAAGGTCATTGTGTTCGAGCTTGAGTGCTTTGACGAAATCATCCGTTTGCTCGATGACAAATTTTGAGATGCCGCCTGTCAATGCGCCGTTTTCAAATTTGAACCATGCTAGCCCTTTTGCACCATTTTGCTTGGCTTGCTCGGTCAGTTTGTCAATGGCTTTGCGTGAGTACTGCTCTGCTGCGTTTTTGACAACAATCGCTTTGACGACTTCTGCTTCATTGAACACTTTGAAATCAACTGTTTTTGACAAGTCGGTCAAATCCGTCAGCAACATTTCATAACGAGTATCGGGCTTGTCAGAGCCGTAAAAATTCATGGCATCATCATAGCTCATGCGGGGAAGTGGCAAGGTCACGTCAATTCCTTTGACATCGTGCATGACTTTGGCAATCAAGCCTTCCGTCAGCGCTTGGATTTCTTCTTCGCTCAAAAATGACGTTTCCAAATCGACCTGCGTAAACTCTGGCTGACGGTCGCCACGCAAATCTTCATCACGGAAGCATTTGACAATCTGATAATAACGGTCAAGCCCTGCTGTCATGAGCAACTGCTTCATCAGTTGGGGACTTTGCGGTAGCGCATAAAATTCGCCTTTGTTCACACGGCTCGGCACCAGATAATCCCGCGCGCCCTCTGGTGTTGATTTGTTCAAAAATGGGGTCTCAACATCGATAAAGCCTGCATTGTCAAGGTATTCACGAATGGCACGAGTGGTCGCGTGGCGCATCTTGAGATTATTCAGCATGGCCGGGCGACGTAAATCGAGATAGCGGTACTTCAGGCGTGTATCGTCAGAAACTTCGGCATCATCTTTGATTTCAAATGGTGTGGTTTTTGATTTTGACAGAATGGTCAGCGCTGTCGCTTCAATTTCGATAGCACCTGTTTTGATTTTGTCGTTTTTGCTGGCACGTTCGACGACTTTTCCTGACACTTCAAGGACAAATTCGTTGCGGATTTTTTCGGCGATTTCGACAGTCGTAGCAGCCGCTGTTTCTGGATTGATGACGATTTGCACGATGCCTTCACGGTCGCGCAAATCAACAAAAATCAGTCCACCGAGATTGCGCCGTTTCGCCACCCAGCCTTTGACGGTCACTTCTTGACCGAGATACTCTTCTGTGATATTACCTGCATAGTTTGTTCGTTTCATAATTAAGACATGAGCCCACAGCCTAGATGCTCTAAATATTTCATCTATTTTCATTAACTTCTAAGAAAGCAGACTCAATTCCTCTCTAAATTTTTTTAAAGTAATAACTTCATCAGTGAAAGAAGGTCACTGATATCAAGGCACCACCTAATACTTGCGCTATACTGTCCATTTGCTTTATGCTCTATCAATACGATAAAACGAAAGTAGCACTTGATTTCACCTGAAACAATGATAATCAGAACGCATTTACTAAGTTAGAGGTGCTCTTAAAATTCTTCGTCCTCATAAAGCGCCTCGAATACTGGAGAAAAACTGTCGTAGAGTGCTTTTAATGTTGTTTTGACTTCCTTACGCGTTTTATTGTGTTTCACGGTAATATTTTCTGTCAATGCTTCATCTTCACCAAGTGTGATAATCAGTTCAGCACCCAATTTTTCAGCTGTTTTGAACTGTGCTGCCAATTTACGATTTGAAAAATCGCGTTCAACTTTAAAGGCTTGTTCGCGGAGACTCTCGGTTACTTGAGTGGCTACTTTATTAGCGCGCTTTCCCATAACCGCAATATAAACATCAATTTTTTCCTCAGGCATAAATTCGATTTCTTGCTTTTCAGCAATCATCAAAAGCCGCTCAATACCAAGTCCAAAGCCGAACGCGGCTGTCGCAGGTCCGTCAAAATATTCGACCAAACCGTCATAACGTCCACCACCGCAGACCGTTAACATTTTCCCGTCAATTTCAACCATGAATTCGAAAATTGTATCATTATAATAATCCAGACCGCGTACCATATTGGTATCAATAACATAAGCAATATCTAATGCTTCAAGCAGTCCTTTAACTTCTTCAAAATAAGCTCTTGATTCTTCATTCAAATAGTCAAGAATACTTGGCGCACCCGCAACTAGAGCAACATCTTCTGGTTCTTTGCTATCAAGTACACGCAAAGGATTTTCATGCAACCGACGTTGTGAATCCTCTGAAAGCTGAGTCTCAAATGGCTCTAAATAAGCGATTAATGCTTCCCGATAAGCCTTGCGACTTTCCATATCGCCAAGTGTATTCAACGATAATTTGAGTCCAGAGATGCCAAGCTGACGGAAAAGACTATCTGCCATTGCAATAACTTCTACGTCAATCGCTGGGTTTTTTACGCCCAGACACTCAACACCAAACTGATGAAACTGACGAAGCCGACCTGACTGCGGACGTTCGTAACGAAACATTGGTTCTTCGTACCAGATTTTGACTGGCTTTAACACCTCTGGCGCATAAAGTTTATTCTCGATATAAGCACGAACTGCGCCAGCCGTTCCTTCTGGACGCAAGGCAATGTGACGACCGCCCTTATCCATAAAATCATACATTTCTTTCGTTACAATGTCTGAAGTTTCACCTGTTGCACGGCTAAAAAGCTCATAACTCTCAAACATTGGTGTACGAATTTCTTTAAAATTATAATCGTTGAAAACTGCGCGAGCAATTTCTTCAACATACTGCCATTTTGCTGACTCTGCTGGCAGAATGTCTGCCGTTCCTTTTGGTTTTTGAAGTTTCATTTTTTTCCTCTCATTTGTAGAACATCTCAAGTCGCTCAGGAATTCTGAGTTTCTGAAAGAACTCTAGGCAGTTGACTCACCGTAAACTTGTAAAGCGTTTTTGTAGCAAGACAACTGCAATAAAAAGCGCCCTAAAGCACAAGAGCTTTAGGGCGTGTCAAACGCGGTACCACCTAAATTCGCTCTATTTAGAGCCTTTATTTTGATTATAACGTTATCATCATTTTTTTATGTCACTTTTTTATCTCAGCAGTCCGTGCTAATCCTCCACGAGACAGCAACGCTATCTCCACAGCTTTGCCAGTCGGAATAGATAGCGTAGATAGACAGAGTAACCCCATCAAAGATGTGAGTCTGCACCCTAAATTCAGTTAGGGTGAAACTCTCAGTAGATAAGGCTCTGCTTCATTGTGAACTTTCAGCAGTTGTTCACTCTCTGTTTAACCTAGCAAGTTCGTGTTATTCACGAACTCTAGTCTCTGATTCTATTTTAACGCAAAAGCTTGTGTAAAGCAAGTGAATTTTTTAGACTGGCTCTAACAAACCAAATGCTTACTTCTCAGAAATATCTTTAGTCTGCATTTTTAAAGACAGACATATTTTTTGCGAAATAATCATAGCCGCTATAAATCGTAAAGAACACACAAATGTAAAAGAGAATAGTGCCAATATACAACGGATTACCGATGAAAAGAAAAATCACACTGAGCATCTGTGTTGCCGTTTTGATTTTACCAGGCATTGCAGCTGCCATAACGACACCGCCCTGTTCAACCAAAAGCAAACGTAAGCCTGTGACTGCTAGTTCACGGCAGACGATGATTGCGACTGCCCAAATCGGCACCACATTAAATGCAACAAGTACGACAAAAGCAACCATATTGAGCATTTTATCTGCTAACGGGTCAGCGAACTTACCGAAATTGCTGACGACATTCCATTTCCGTGCCAGATAGCCGTCCAGCCAATCTGTAAAACTTGCAACAGCAAAGACAACTGCGGCGATAATCCAAGTCATATAAGTATGGCCGATAGATGCACCTTTAGGAAGATAGAAGATAATCACGAAAATGGGAATCATAAAAATTCGGAGCATCGTAAGTTGATTGGGGAGTTTTTGTTTCATATTTTTTCCTGACTATGTACTTTATGCAACGGTTTTCGACTCAGCACTGGGCAAGGATTTCGCCCGACTGCCCTAAGCCTCAGTGTCCTAGCGATTGTATAGGATAAACTCACATCACAATGTTAAGCAGAATATAAGTTTACAGGTCGCTTAGTTTCTTAAACTAGGACTTGTACCCTAAATTCAGTAGAAACTGAAATCCCTACAAAACAGTTAATTCGAAGCATTGGTTACCGTTGTTGTATTGGCTGGTGTTTGCGGTTGGAGGGGGTTTACAGTTAATTGAATGTTGTAAGGGCCGCCAGTGTTTGCAAATTTGCTTAAATCAACTGATTGACCATTGATTGCCATTGTAATATTATCATGATTGCCAAGTGTTATGGTTGAGCTTGTTGAAGTCGCAGTCAAAGTGGCAGTAACAGTGGGATTTTGTGCATTTATAGTTACCCCGGCTGTATTCATGTCCGAATTTCGTACAAGTACCCAAGCTGCCGCTCCTGTACCCGCTGTGAATGTGACTTTGACTGGTGTCGTAGCATTATCCAAAGTTGCTGTTAATGAACTATTTGCACCTGTGACTGTCAATTTTTCTGTAGGCTGCGCCACACTACTGCTACTTTGAATCGTACTTTTCGTTGTCACCTGCGTTGTTTGGGAAGTCTGACTAACAGACTGAGAATAGGTATAATCAGTATTTATTAAATTTGGCGAATTCGGACGATTGAGTAAAACAGCTGCTGTAACTGCTCCAACAATGACAAGCGCAACACCTGATAAAGTGATAATCGGCACATAATAACGCCAAGTGCGCGGTCCTATTTCCTCCTCCTCTGGTTCAAAACGATTGCTCGGCTTGACAAAATGATAATCTTCCATCGGGTCATCCGCGACTGTAATACCGTGTCCCTCATCGTAAGCTTGAAGAATATTATCAGCATTCAATCCTAATTTTTCAGCGTATTGTTTGAGATACGCGCGCACATAAAATTCACCTGGAAGTGCCTTATAATCGTCTGTTTCCAACGCTACGATATATAATTTTTGAATCTTTGTAAAAGTTTCAGCTTCAGAAAGTCCGAATCCCAGCTCTGTTCGCCGTTCTTTCAGGACTCGACCGATTGATTTGATTGCCACCATGTCCCCCTTTCATTATTGTACTGCACATGGATTTTTTATTATTACTGTTCGATTTTTTGCTTATATTGCAAATGATTTTGATACTGCTTTGACCGTTTTATCTTAGCTACGAAGATGAAAGACTTACTCTCTTTATCCACAATCTTAACAGTATTAAGCTGTCCATCTGCTCTATCTACGTGCTACGCTGTTGATGCTCGTACACGAACAAGTTCGTTAGTCGCAATCGCAAAGCACCAAGAGACAATGTGGTAATCTTCGAATTTCGTTTGGCCAAATTCAGTGGAAGTTGGAATGCCAACTGAATAAGTTCTCTACTTCATCAACCATCAACTGTCTTTTGATGATTGGTCAGATTTGACGGGGTAAGATGGTAAATTCAACAGGCTTCATTTCATTAATAAATCGTTCGACATTCGTCGAAATCTTATCAAGTGTCAAAGCTGCTAATATTTCAGGTAAGTCAAAAAAATTCAACTCGCCGTAAATTTCGCTTGAAAATTGCTGAGCGATGTATTCCAAAGAATTCAAAGAAGTGAGATAATCTCCCAACATTTCACGTTTCAACAATTCGAGATGGTCGTCTGTGAAATTACTATCTATTTTATAACTTTTTAGCGCTTCTTGCAAAATTTCACTTAATTTTTGAGGATTTTCTGTGTCTGCTGTCAAGGCCGCAAAATGAAAACGTCTATCAAGTTCGAAACTTGTGTCGAAAGAATCGTCTATCAAGCCCGACTGATATAAATTTTCATAAAGCTGACTGGTCGGGCCGAAAAGCAAACCAAAAAATAGCGACATTGAAAGCTTATATTCAAATAATTTTACTGGGTTTTCTGGCAATTTGTCATCGCCGCGAAGTCCCAGAGCAAATTTCGGCATTGCGACTTCAAGCTCAATTTCTCTTGGCGAAATTGGTTCTGTTGTTTGGACAGTTTGGCGCTTGATTTCAGGTTTTTTGGTAAAATGTTTACCTGCCTGATTAGCTTTCACAAATTCCACCATTTTGTCAGTCTCAAAAGGTCCCGTCAAAAACAAATTCATATTTGACGGCTGATAAAAGGTCGTATAATTTTTGTATAAATCTTCCGCTGTAATCGCATTAATCGTCGCTGGAGTGCCTGCGATATCTGCTGCCAATGGACTATTAGGATACATATTGGCAAGCAAGCCCGCAAAGAGCCGCCAATCGCTGTCGTCCTGATACATCTGGATTTCTTGCTGAATAATGCCTTGTTCCTTACGCACATTTTCGGCTGTAAAATAAGGGTCTTGCACGAAATCAAGCAAAAGCTGTACACATTCGAAACTATTTTCACGTGTTGAAAAGAGGTAGCTCGTCCGCGAGAAGCTTGTGAAAGCATTGGTTTGCGCACCCAGCGCACCAAATTTGTACATCACATCGCCGTCTTCTTTTTCAAATAATTTATGCTCTAAAAAGTGTGCAATTCCCTCTGGAAAGGTCTGTAAATTTTGCTCATTGACCGGCTGAAAAGTCGTATCCAACGAACCAAAATTCGTCGTGAACAGGCCGTAAGTCCTGTTATAGTCCGCTTTGGGCAGATAATAAACCGTCAGCCCATTATCCAAAACATCCGTGAACAAGCTTTCGCCCACTTTTGCATAATCAATCCGCTTCATAGACACTCCCTTTCATAAAATATTGAGCTTGCAAGGTCAATGACTGCGCTACCCGCTGGATATCAGCCTTCGCTACTGCCGACAAGCCTGTCAAAAAAGGCTCAGTCTCCAAAAAACGCTCTGGCAGCAAACTTTTTATAAATTCCATTTCAATATTATTTGACGCTGAGTCTTGCCCGATAAAATAGCTGTTACGCAACATGGTCTTTGTCTGCTCGATTTCCGCCTCGCTAAATTCTCCATCTCGCATCGCGTTGACCTGCTCAAAAATCAGCTCCCGTGCTTTTTCAAAATTCGCCGCATCAATCCCCGCGGAAATCTTGAAAAAGCCTGTGAATGAATCAAAAGTTGAAGAAATCGAGTAGGCCAAACTTGCTTTTTCACGTACATTTGTAAAAAGTTTGGAATGAGCAAAACCGCCAAGCAGTCCGTTCATGACCTGCAAAGCCAGATAATCCGCATCGCCATAAGTCTGTGGGAGCTGATAAGCCAGCTGCAAAATCGACTGCGCCGCTTCTTTTTCCTCCAGCAATTCGTTCACCTCTTCTCGGACCTTTTGCGTGTAGAAAAGCTCATCTCCGAGCGCTCTATCAGAAAAATCAAAGTCAGAAAACAGCTCAGCAACGCGTTTCTCATCTACATCACCAAGAACAAAAATATCTATCCCGTCCGTCTGCAACATCTTCTGGTAATAAGCAAAAACAGACTCCGGATTTTCCTGCTTAATCAGCTCAATCGTTGCTACCGAAGGCAGAGCCTGATGCTTATCCTCAAAAAATAAATCCGCTAATGTCCGACTGGCATAATAAGCATGGTCATCATTCATCGACTCCAAATAATGCACCAGATTGGTCTGCTCGCGTCTGAAAACCTCTGGATTAAAGGCGTTTTCCACACGGTCTGGCTGAAAGAGCGCCGTCTTCAAAAAGGCAACCGCTTCGCCCAGCGTATCAAAATCCACAAACTTCGGATTAACCAAACTCATGTTAATCGTCAGCAAATGCTGCCTTCCTTTTTTGGCAACACCTGTCGAAAAAGCCATACCAAAAAGCGCTGAGAGCTTGCGACTAAAGGCTTTTCCCGTTGTATAAACAGCATTCGTCGTCTCTAACATATTTGAGATGAGCACGCGTTTTCCCAAATTTTCTCGCGAAATAGGTTCACGAAAACGCACCATTATCCGTATCGTTTTAAACTTTGTTTCATTTATCACATGAAGCTGAACACCGTCAGCTATTTTAAAATCTGTCAAATTTCTATCACTTTCCAGCTTGCAAACGCTCTCGAAATCTTGTTTCGGCACGCATTTGTCGTAACTTTTATTATAACAAATTTTACTCTATTTTTGAGACTTTTTTCTATTAAAAAATACTTATATTTTTTTCATTCTATTTTTATTTAGTAATGCGTGTTAAACTTCAAATTTCGCTTAATCCCCTAGAGTCAGGCGCTTACAGGACGCTTAGTTTTTTCATCTAAAGGTCGTCCCATAAATTTGGCGGAGTTGAAACTCCTACCAAATAGCTTCTGCTTCATTTACTACTCGCTTATGAATACTTACTCCATTCATAATATTGAAAAATTTTCCCTATCTGTTCGTAAAAAATGATAAAATAATCTTAAGACCACCTCTAAAAACTCAGAAATTCTGAGTTTTTAGAGGTGCCCTTAATAAGTTTTCTGCACAATCAACCGCTTCTCATCTGGTCGAACTCATCAGATTTAGAAAATTTTGTAAGATAGAAAGTTGGCTTTTATGACTAAAACCGTGAGTATCATCATTCCGTTTTATGGACAGACGGAAAGTGATTTGGCTATTCCGCTATCAAGTATCAACAATCAAGTCGGCGTGGATTTTTCAAAACTTGATGTGCATTTGGTCAACGACGGTGGTACACCGATTGACCTTTCAACGTTCAAAATTTTCGCAAATTTGGATTTGCATTATCATGAACTTCCTGAAAATGTCGGAGCTGGTATGGCACGGCAATACGCTATTGACCATAGCACAGGTGAATATCTGATGTTTGTAGATACGGATGATGTCCTCAGCGTTACTGCTCTGCATTTATTTTTTAGTATCTACAAGCAAGATAACAATAAGCAAGTTATTTTGGCAAAATACTATACTGAAAGTAAGAAAAATCAAATTTATAACTATACTCCGAGTGATTTTGGAGATTTAGGCGCACTTTATGCCAAGTGGTTCAAGCGAGATTATTTGGAAAAAATCGGCTTACGTTTTCTTCCCGAATTAAGACTTTTTGAGGATAGTTATTTTGTGGGAACTGCTCTTATCCTATCAGATAATAATTGCGGCATAAATAATGAACCGCTCTATATTTATAAATTCCGCTCTAATTCTTTATCAAATCGCGACAATAGTGAACAACAAAAAATAAACAGTATAAATTATATCGTTCAACTTCGTTTAAGACTGAGAATAATCGCAAGAGTAAAACCAGAATTATTTCAATTTCAATTTAATAAATCATTGGTCGAAAGTTATTTCTGGCAGAAAAAATATGCTTTGGATGACAAATTAGTCAATGCTGAGGTGAAAAAAATAATTTCTGAATTTAAATCTGCTTTTCACGGCTATACAGTGGAACTTGACCAACTCGCAGTTGCCAATAGCAAAGGAGGAATGTACGCAGGAATACAAACAAAAAACTTCAAAAACTTCATAAATAGACTCTCAAGCGGTGACTAAGCCCGCTTTTTTCATCTCGTT
Source organism: Bacillota bacterium (assembly GCA_021781855.1). GTDB lineage: Bacteria > Bacillota > Bacilli > Lactobacillales > Streptococcaceae > Lactococcus. The sequence continues at coordinate 10,224 of JAJXWC010000035.1, forward strand.
TTTCACAAAAAATCCGTAATTTGAGCAAATAAGAGCTGATGCAGCAGATTCCCTTTTTAATATCTAGCGTTTATGGTAAAATAAGAGCATGCAAACCTACACTTTATTTGAAGAATATATTACACTGGGACAAGTTCTCAAAGAGCTTGGACTTATCGCAACTGGTGGACAAGCTAAGATTTTTCTGGCTGAGCACGAAGGCGAAATTTTCTATAATGGAGCGCCTGAAAATCGCCGCGGAAAAAAACTCCGGGCTGGTGATTTACTCGAGCTGCCTACTTATAAAATGAGCATAAAATTCGCTCAGGCGGATGCTGAGACAATCGCTCAACACGAGGCACAAAAAGCCGAAGAAAATCGAGTTAAAGCGCTTGTCAAGAAACTCAATGCCGAAAGACAAACACCAAAAGCCTCGAAAAAATCAGCACCGAAATTTCCCGGCATCAAGCCAAAACACCGTTCCAATCCATGAAACTCGATCATATCCAACTCAAAAATTTTCGCAATTATGACGAATTGGAACTCTCTTTTCATCCGAAACTCAATCTTTTTCTCGGGCAAAATGCGCAGGGTAAAACGAATATTCTTGAAGCCATTCATTTTCTTGCGCTCACACGTAGCCATCGCACGAGCCATGATAAAGAATTGATTCGCTGGAATACCGATGAAATGAGAGTAGCAGGGACGGTCGAAAAAGCACATGGCACTGTACCGCTTGAAGTCAGCTTAACCGCTAAGGGCCGCACCGCAAAGGCAAATCATCTTAAAGAAAACCGACTTGCCGACTATATCGGTCAGCTCAATCTCATCATGTTTGCTCCTGAAAATCTCGAACTCGTCAAAGGGGCGCCGAGCATTCGCCGCCGTTTTCTTGATATGGAAATCGGGCAAATCCGCCCTGTTTATCTCTATGACAGTGTCCGCTACAACCGCACGCTCAAAGAGCGCAATTCTTATCTCAAATTCGATAAAGCAAAAATTGACGAAAATTTTCTCAGTGTGCTTGATGAGCAACTCGTCGAGCACGGCAAAAAAATCATGCAGGAACGGGAATCTTTTGTCAAAGAACTCGAAACTCATGCGCAGACTATTCACTGTCAACTCACGCATGAGCAAGAAACACTGCGGATTGATTATCTCAAAAATGTACACATCGACTATCTGACAGAGTTGCAAAAAAGACATGAACATGATATTTTTCGTCACCAGACAAGTGTCGGACCGCACCGTGATGACTTAGCTTTTTTCGTCAATGGCATCAATGTCGCAGATTTTGGCTCGCAAGGCCAACAGCGCACCGTGGCGCTTTCTGTGAAACTCGCCGAGATTGACCTGATTTTTGAGGAAACGGGCGAATATCCGATTTTGCTTTTGGACGATGTCATGAGTGAGCTTGACAATGCACGTCAACTCGACCTCATCGAGACAGCGCTTGGCAAGACCCAAACTTTTATCACGACCACCACACTCGACCATCTGAAAAATTTACCTGACGGACTAAGTATTTTCGAAGTTGAGGCGGGGAAAATAAAAAAAGCGGATTAAATTTCCGCTTTTTCAAATATTTCTTTAGCAATGAACACGGCATTGAGCACGCGTGGAAAGCCGACATAAGGGACACAATGGATAAAAGTCTCCACAATCTCCGTCTGCGCCAGCCCGACATTAAGCGCTGCCTGAATGTGCACGCGCAACTGATTTTCGCAGCCGCCTTGTGTCAGCAAACTCGTAATCGTAATCATCTCACGTTGTTTAAAGTCAAGCACACCACGGTCATAGACAGTACCAAACGCAAATTCCAACATCATCTCATTCAAATCTGGCGCAATATCTTTCAGTGCTTCAAAAACACTCTCAGCGGCTTGCCCGTCAATCTTCGCAAGGTTTTCCAAACCAATTTCTTTTTTGTTCATTTTCTTTATCCACCACCTTGAAGCAGTGCTTCAAGCCTTTCTTGTGATAAAATAATTGTAAACTATCAAGCATACTTGAGGTCAAGGAAAATGACATATAAAATTTCAGAAATTGCTCAACTGACAGGTCTGTCAGTTCCGACTTTGCGTTATTATGAGGAGTTTGGACTGCTTTCACCCGCGCGAAAAGAAAATAATTTTCGTGAATTTGATGAAGCCGATCTGCATTGGCTGGAATTCATCGCACGCGCCAAGGCAACAGGCATGACTTTAGCCAAAATCAAGACTTATTCTGATTTGCGCAAACAGGGTGAAAGCACGATTATCCAGCGGATTGCCCTCCTCGTCGAGCAAGAGCACGTCTTACAAGCGCAAAAGGAAGTACTTCAAGGACACATTGACTTTTTGCAACAGAAAAAGAAAACTTATTATGAAGCGCTGGAAAAGAAAAATTCTTCGCACTTCCAATGAAAAACGAGCCTTCTCATAAGAAGGTTCGTTTTTTTCATTATTTCAATGGAGTTCCTGCTGCAACATACGTTTTTTCAACAGGCATTGTCGTTGGTACTTTCTGTCCTGCCGCTGTCAAGTCTTTGATATAGTTGACTAAAACATTGAGGTCAGTATCTTGGAAACCAGGAAGAACGGGGAGTTTAAAGCCCGTAAAGGTATCGCCACCGCCTTGGATAAAGTCGTTAACCACAACATTGTATGAAGCATTCAAGTCCAATGGTTTGCCTGTTGCTGCAATCGTAACACTTGAGACAACATAAGGGAAATCAATCGCCGTTTTATCAGGATTATCCGTAATCGTGTAATTCAAACCAAATTCTTGGAGTGAATAGTCATCTGAGCTAGGATCTTTTGTTCCAAAGCGTTGTTGGTTCAGCACATCTACGATTTGTTGACCAGTCATGCTGATGACTTCTTCAACATCGCCAAATGGCTGAGAAGTCTCAACTGCTCCCCACGTCAGATTGCCTGTCGCTGGATCTCCGATAAAGTCAGCACGAATGCCGCCTGTATTGGTAAAGGCTGCCACGGCATTCATTCCTGCTTTGTTTGCTTCAGTCAGTTGAGCTTTTGTGATGAAATCGCCCAAAGGACTTTCGCCGACAGCAGAGTTCGTCTTAGAGAGTGTCGTCCCTGTCGCTGGGTCAAAGGATCCGATAGGCTGGTTCGCAATCTTATCCGTAATCGTTGAAGCATTGTTCACAATCGAAGCAACTGTAGCATCTGGTGTGACAGCTTTATTCGTTGGGTCAACAGGAATAATATCCGCGGTGTTCACTTTCAGAGTGCCTTTATCTACATCATAAGTAGCCGAAACATTGTCAAAAGCAACACCAAATGATAGCGCCTGAACGACTTGCGTATGTCCTACTACACCATCAGTAAAGCTATGCGAGTGTCCTGCTATGTAGAGGTCAACAGCGTTATTTGGATCAATCGTGTTGAGTTTATTGATAACATCGGCAGTTTCACCTTGTACAGGCTGAGCAGGATCATTATTTGCATTAACAGAAGCGGTATGCCCTAATACCATGATCGCATTAACACCTTGCGCACGAAGTGCTTTATCATATTTAGCAATTTGAGTTGCTGGATCTAAGAATGTATAAGGCGCAACTTGTTTTGCAGTAACGATATCTGAAGTATCGGTCGTGATAACGCCAATTACCCCAATTTTCAAGGTCTGATTTTTCGCTGCATACCAAGCAATCCCTTCGCTTGTCCAGCCTGCTTTCACAAGGGAAGCTTGTTCATAGCTGCTTGTGGTGTAAAAATGCCGTCCTGAATTTTTATTATAGAGACGATAAATTGGTGTCCCTTGATTGGCAGCGGCGCTGTGATAAGCAACGCCTTCTGCGCTCCAAACTCCTGATTTCACAAGAACGGATTGTTCATAAGCACTTGTCGTATAGAAATGCTCGCCTGTGGCTTTGTTGTAAAGTCGATAGACATTGTTGCCTGTAAGTTGTGAAACGAAAGCCACACCTTCTGCTTTCCAGCCTACTTTTGCGAGAGCGCTCTGCTCATAGCTGCTTTCTGTGTAAAGATGTTCTCCGCTGTTTGGGTTATAAACACGATAAACATTTTGTGTTTTATTGAGTTGCTTTGTGAGGATCGTGTAAGGCTGATAACCATTTGGAATTTGTCCGTTTGATTTATTGACTACATTTGCAACCACCATCTGATAGCCACCTGAGAGTTGACTCTGGGTGTATTCTTTATAGAACTGAGCAGCAGCACTTGTATCGTTGGCAACGGGATCTTTTCCGTTCAAAATATCGTTAAGATCAGCAAGCCCTTTGTCAAACTCGTGATTTCCCAACGTCCCAACTTGGATATTCATAGCATGAAGAACGGCTTCTGTTGGTTGGTCATAAAGCAGTGAAGATTGGGCAGGACTCGCACTAATCATATCTCCAGATTCCACACGGAAGCTGACCCCATTTGGATTAGCTTTAGCAAAAGTATTGCTTTCATAATTCAGATAGCCTGCAAGCTCAGCGGCTGTCCCTGCTCCTGGAATCGTAACCCCGTTTGGCATTTTTGCCTTATTGGTCGTTGCAATATTTCCGTGAAAGTCGTTAATTCCAAGGACTTGTACGGGAACCGTCGTGTCTGCAAAACTCTGAGTAGAAAGTGTCGTTAAGCCGACAACAGCAGTTGCTGCGGCAAGTCCGAGCACCACTTTACTATTGAGCGAAATGCTAAATTTTGACATTGTTTTCTCCTTTTACTGATAAGCTGACTCTGAGTACCAATGAGTGTATTCAACTTACTCTTTTATTATAATCTTTGTTTAAGGTAACGGCTGTTCTCCAATTCAATTTTTTATGTTTTAGCAGCAAATGTTAATAAATGCCGAACAATTAGATAAAAATTAGAACAAAAAAGCTTAATATCCTAACAATATTAAACTTTTCTTATCTTAATCTTGAAATAGTTCTGGATGCGCACTATGCCATTTCCACGCATTTTCAATAATGTGCTCCAACCCATTTTTCACATGCCAATCCAAAATTTCACCCGCTTTAGTACTGTCGGCAACAAGTTCGTCGGGGTCGCCGGGACGGCGGTCGCCCATTTTGCTCGGGATTTCTTTTCCTGTGACCTTGCGCGCGGTTTCAAGCACTTCGAGATTAGAGTAGCCGTGTGAGCTGCCAAGGTTAAATTGGTCAGACTTGCCACCTGCTTTGAGGTATTCGAGCGCTTTGATATGGGCGTCAATCAGGTCTTCCATGTCAATATAGTCACGCACGCAAGTCCCGTCTGGAGTCTTGTAGTCATTGCCGTAAATCGTGATAAAATCACGCTGTCCAAGCGCCGTCTGCAAAATAATCGGAATCAGATGCGTCTCGTTTTTATGCGCTTCGCCGATATGTCCGTCGTTTGACGCGCCAGCGACATTGAAATAACGCAGCGCCACATAGGTCATGTCGGTCGCTTCAGACTGCCAGTGCATCATTTTTTCCATGATGAGCTTGGATTCGCCGTAAGGATTAATCGGCTTTTGCGGCGTGCGCTCAGAAATTGGAGAATGCTCCGGAATCCCAAATGTTGCAGCAGTTGAGCTGAAAACAATATGCTTCACCCCAAATTCTTCCATTGTTTCCAAAATCGTGATACAGCCACCGACATTATTGTCAAAATAAAGGGCGGGTTTTTGCATACTTTCGCCAACCAGCGAATAGGCACAAAAGTGCATGAGTCCTTCAATATTCTTTTCGCTCGTAAAGACGCGCTCCATGACGGCACGGTCACGCACGTCTCCCTCGTAAAAACGAACACTTTCGGGGACAGCCGCACGATGCCCTGTCACCAGATTATCCACCACAGCGATATCGTATCCGCGGCGAAGGAGTTCATCTACA